>SLIO01000324.1 GCA_007135635.1 Methylomicrobium sp.
CCTGCGCGGCCGCTTGAAAAGCCACCGGTTGCCCGCGTTGCCAGTGATGTTTGTAAAAATAATTGCCGACGCTGGCAATGGCATCGGCCGGGTTGTTCCAGATGTCTCGGTGATAGTCTCCTTCGAAATCTGCTGCATAGCTGCGAAAACTACTCGGCATAAATTGCGGGATGCCCATTGCGCCGGCATAAGATCCGGTTGGCTGTAACGGATCGATGTGTTCCTCGCGGCACAGCAATAAAAAGTTTTCAAGCTCGCCGGTGAAAAACGGGCTCCGTTTTGGGTAGTTGAAAGCCAATGTTGACAAGGCATCGATGACCCGGTAACTGCCGGTATTTTTACCGTAGGAAGTCTCAACGCCGATGATCGCCGTGATGATTTCCGGCGGGACGCCGTATTTTTGTTCGGTAACGGCTAAGGCTGCGGCATTGTCATGCATAAATTTTACGCCACCTTCGATGCGCGCTTCGGTCATGAATATTTTCCGGTATTTGTACCAGGGCATCGCTTCGGCAGGACGGGTGATAGCCTCAATAATGCGCGGTTGCAATTCGACCGATCGGAATAATGTATTCAGCTTGTTTTTGTCGAAGCCGTGCTTAGCAGACATAGTGCGAATAAATACCGACATGTTTTCGGGTAATGTTCCGGACTGGGACACAGGCGCGGCCGCTTGCACCCCATAAGGGAAGGAGGGGCTCAGTATCAGGGCTCCGCAGAGCATTAAAGTGGCTGTTGAAGTTTGCTTCATCGTTATGTCGGTAAGAATTTTTTATGAGTGTGAATAGACATTAGAATGCCGAAGCCGGCCAGCAAGGTAACCATCGATGTGCCGCCGTAACTGATCAGCGGTAACGGCACACCGACCACCGGCAAGATGCCGATGACCATGCCTATATTAACAAAGACGTAGACAAAAAATGTAAAGCTGAGGCTTCCCGCCAATAAGCGGCTGAAACTGTCTTGCGCTTGTACAGAAATATACAGGCAACGACTGATAATGACAATGTAGAGCGCAATTAAGACAAGACAGCCGGATAGACCGAATTCTTCGGCAAACACTGCGAAAATGAAATCAGTCGAGCTTTCCGGCAGAAAATCAAGTTGGGCCTGAGTGCTGCCTTGCCAGCCCTTGCCGTAAATGCCGCCAGAGCCGATGGCTATTTTTGATTGGATGATATGGTAACCGCGCCCGAGTGGGTCGGCCTCCGGGTCGAGAAAGGTCAATACCCGGGCGCGTTGATAATCGCGCATGAAATGCCAAATAATGGGGGTCAGCGAAGCAATAATTGCGCCGATGCTTAGGATGAATCGCCATGATAGTCCCGCGAAAAAAATGACCGCGGCGCCAGAACTGAATACCAAGATTGAGGTGCCGAGATCGGGTTGCTTTGCAATCAATAGCGTCGGTAGCAGGAGCAACAAGCCGGCGATACCCATTTGTTTCCACTTCGGGGGCAATGTGTTTTCCGATAAATACCAGGCAATCATCATCGGTGCGGTAATCTTTAGCATTTCAGAGGGCTGAAAGCGAAAGAAGCCTAAGTCGAGCCAACGCTGTGCGCCTTTACCGATTTGACCCATGATAAGCACGGCAAACAGCAAGGCTATACCGATTCCATAAAGAACCGTCGAATAGCGTTTGAATTGATAAGGGTTAATATGCGCAAGCACGATCATCAGGACAAAGGCAATCAACATGCGAGTAGCCTGACGGATCAGGATGTCGGTATCTTGTCCGCTGGCGCTATACAAAATCACAAAGCTTAGGCTAAGAACTAGCAGTAAGCATATCAGCAAGGGAATGTCGATATGCAGTTTTCTCAATAGATTGCCGATGAACGAGTGCGGTAGGAATTGTTCACTGCGCGTTTCGGTCTTCATTACTGGATTCCTGTAAATATTGACGAATGATTTTTCCGGCTATTGGTGCCGCAACCGAGCCTCCATGGCCGCCGTTTTCGGCAATGACGGCAACCGCGATTTGTGGGTCATGAGCCGGTGCGAATGCCATGAATAAAGCATGGTCGCGCAGTTTAAAAGCGATTTCGTTTTCGTTATAGCGCTTTTCTTGTTTGACGGTAAAGACCTGGGCTGTCCCGGTCTTGCCGGCAATTTGATAATCGATGCCGCGGCTGATGACCCTGGCCGTGCCCCTGGCGCTATGTACGACATTGATCATCGCGGAGACGACCGCATCGATATTTCTGGGGTTAAGCGTGAGGATGGTTTCAGGTTTGGCTTCCGCTGGTTTCAGAACGCCATTGTCGGTAAATGAGCCCACTAGATGCGGATGGACGACCTTGCCTTTATTGGCCAGTGTTGCTGTCGCTCGAGCCAATTGCAGCGGAGTGACCTGGGTATAGCCTTGGCCGATGCCGGTAATAACCGTTTCGCCGGGATACCAGGATTGATTTCGGGCTTTGCGCTTCCATTGTTTCGAGGGTTGTAGGCCCGGTAGCTCACCTACTAGGTCGATGCCGGATTGTTCTCCGAAGCCGAACTTCGTGAAAAAGCGGTGAATGTTGTCGATGCCGAGGGATAAAGCTAGGCTGTAAAAGTACACGTCACAAGACTGCACTATCGCGAGATTTAAGTCCACGGTACCATGCCCCCCCTTTTTCCAATCCCGGTATTTATGTTTGACATTGGGCAGTTGAAAATAACCGGGGCAATAAGTTCTTTGGCCTGGGTGAGTCACTTGATATTCAAGCCCTGCCAAGGCCATGAAAGGCTTGATTGTAGAGCCTGGAGGATATTGCCCTCTCAGCGCTCGATTAAACATCGGCTGGGCATCCGAGGTTTGCAGTTCTTTATAGGATTTACTGTCGATACCGTATACGAACGGATTCGGGTCGAAGCCGGGGCGACTGGTAAAAACCAAGACTCCTCCGGTTTTTATATCGATAGCCACGACTGCCCCGTTATAAATATCGAGTGCATCATAGGCGATCTTTTGTAGATCGATATCGAGAGTGAGATACAAGTTCGAGCCTGCAGTTGGATCGACTGTTTTTAAGGTGCTGATCGCTCGAGATTGCGCGTTGGTTTCTATTTCGGCGTAGCCGGCCTTGCCGTGAAGTTCGGTCTCGTAAGCTAACTCAATGCCGACTTTGCCGACATGGTGTGTGCCGCGATACTCGGAGACCGGGAGCGTTTTTAATTCGTTTTCATTGATGCGGCCGACATAACCAATGACATGTGAGGTCAGAATGTCGTACGGATAGTGTCTGACCAGGCGAGCATGAATATCGACACCTGGAAAATAAGGTCTAACCGCAGCGAATTTGGCGATTTCTTGCTCGGACATACGCAGTAATAGCGGTGTGCTGGTAAAGCGTTTTTCGCGTTTGCGCAATTTTTGGTACTGCTCGATTTTTTCTTCGGGAATGTCCAGTAATTCTTGTAATCGTTCGAGCGTGCCGTCGAGGTTTTTGATTTGTTCGGGTATCAGCTCAAGGCTGTATGTTGGGATGTTATCGGCCAACACTCTACCTTTTCGGTCGAAGATGATGCCGCGGGTCGGTGGCAGCGGCGATATTTTAATGTGGTTGTTTTTAGCTAGGGTCGCGTAATGTGCGTGACCGACAATCTGCAAGTAAACCAAGCG
>SLIO01000075.1 GCA_007135635.1 Methylomicrobium sp.
GGTTTTTGCCAGCGTGCATCGCGGCTTTTCTCCTCCTAGTCCGCAAAATGCCGTCGTCAACGGTTTACAGGAAGAAACCAGTAATGCCTACGAGCTAGGTTGGCGATATCAACAAGGAGCGTTCTCGGCCGAAGTTATCGGTTTTTATACCCAATTCGAAAATTTATTGGTGGTTGATAATATTGGCGGCGTTGGCACCGGACAAAGTGAGAATTTCGGTATGGTCGATACCCGTGGAGTTGAGGTTGCGATGAATTTTGATGCCGGTGATGCTTTTGGATGGGGCTTCCGCAATCCGTATTTCGTGTCGTTTACCTATACCGACACCGAACAGTTGAACGATGCCGCTTCCACCAATGCCGAGTCGATTTTCAGTTATGGCAAGAAGGGTAATCGCATCCCGTATATTCCGGAATACACGGTCAGTTTCGGCAGCGGTATTCATTTCGACAAGTGGGGGCTTGACGTGACGGGAAATTATGTTAGCGAGGCATTCACAAGTGCGAGCAATACTTCCGATCAACTCAACGGTAACAACCAACCGGATTCTCGATTCGGTAAAACCGACGCGTTTGTTATTGTTGATGTCGCTGCTTATTATCAGGTGACGAAAGGCATCAAGTTGCTCGGCGGCGTGCAAAATGCCAATAATGAAGAGTATAACGTATCGAGACAGCCGCACGGCCCTCGTCCCGGCATGCCGATCTTTGCCTACGGCGGTTTCGAGCTAGACTTCGATATTTAAGATTGTCTTGAACGGCCTGGAGTGGGTCGGTTTTAGGGCAAGATCGAGTGACCCTTCCGAAATCAAGCACAAGGATGTGCCTTTTTTCTCGATTGGCGAGCGTTAGCCGCTAAACATGACTCCGCCTGCCCAAGCGAAAAATAGAAGTCCACCAATTCTTGCGCTAATTGCGGCATTGAATGGACTCAATTTTTCGAGCGTTATGATCAAGGTTAATACCAGCATGCCGGTTATGTTCATCAGGCCGACCGAAAACATCACAAGCATTTCGGCCCAGCAACAGCCCAAACAAACAACTCCATGCTGTGTACCCATTCGATAAGCGCCCATAGTTCCATCGCGCCATCGGTTCATTAAAAATCCTACCGGGCTTTGGCAATAGCTTAGGCAAGCATTTTTCGTCGGGGAAAACTGATAGGCGCCGGCCATTACTAATATCGTAATTGCGAGAATCCGATTGTTGTTGTCCATCATTGGAGACAGCCAGAGCAGGCCGTGCATTTGCCACTGCAATAGCGCTAAAACAATGCTGAATAAAAGCCAGATGCTCAAATAGCCGAGTACGAACAGCGAGGATAAACGAAAAAGGTTTTGACCTCGTTTGCGGCAAATGGTGGCAAATGCCATCACGGTCGGAAATGCGGAAGGAAGCATCATCGCGATCATCATGACGGCCCACATAGAAAAGACGATACCGAAATCGAAGGCCGACCATGCTGAAGTCGCGGAGGGCGGCATCCACATTTCCGTCATTGGCGTTTCGGACATGTAGCGGTATTGCCAGAACACGCAGGCCCAGGCGAGCAGATTGACGGCTAATAACGCCGCAAACAGCGTATTTTGGGTTCGGGTCACGACTTAGGGGCGGTATTCGAAGTCGGAGTAAAAGCCGTTGCGTTCCGAGAAGGTCCAGTCGTATTGATAATCTTTGTAACGGTAATGTTTGGAGCGGGCGACGATCGAGGCATGTGAAGGAACCACGCATAAAGGCGGATTGCTGATTGTCGATTCGCCGCCGGATATGCCTTGAATACTTTCGATTTCGGCTTCGGCGATGCCCGGAATGCTCAGACGGCGTTGGTTGTTTTCGGACGAATAATGTATTGGCGTTTTTTCGATGCCAAGCACTTCACTAACTAAACTCATCAAAATTTGCGGATGCCCGCCCGCGCGGCCGCCGAAGATTTCGGTAATCGCGTTTGCTTGGTCGTCGTCGGCGCGGTCGTCGATATAGAGCGCGGCTTGCCAGTTGCCCTCGATCATCGTCCCTGGCGAGTAGCAGGCCAGGACTACATTAAGATTGTCGAGCGTAATCTTTTGGTAATGGCCTGTCTCGATATGCCAAGCGACCAGTAATTTACAGGTGCCTTCGCTAGGAGGTTTCAGCCAGATGCAAGGGCAGGCAGTTTCGCAGTTACAAGCTTCGAAATAGCCGCCTTTTAAATGCCAAGTTTTATCGGTCTGGTTCATAACGTTCTGTCAAAAAGATTCTTTAAAAGGTCGCAAATCGAGTTCGTGCGTCCAGGCGCTCGGGTGTTGTTGATGCATCGCCCAATAGGTGTCGGCGATTGCATCCAGTTGCATCAAGCCTTCCGGGCCCTTTTGTGCGACAAATTCGGGAAATTGCGTTCTGGCTCGTTCTCCGTCGATCACGCCGTCGAGGATCGTATGCACGACGTGAATCCCACGCGGCGAGAATTCTCGCGCCATACCTTGCGCCAAGGCTCTAAGTCCGGCTTTGGCGGAAGCGAAAGCGGTAAACGGCGGTTTCGCTCTCAGCGAAGCGGTGGCGCCTGTGAAAAACAGCGTGCCTTTACCGTGTTTAAGCATTAAAGAGACGGCTTCCTTGCCGAATAAAAATCCACCCAAACAATTTTGCTGCCACAAGCGAGTGAATGTTTCGTTTTCGGTTTCCAATAGCGGGCTGCGAATATTGCTGTCTACATTGTATGCGGCAATTTCGAGTGGATAACCCTGTAAGGCTATCGTTTCGAAAAGATGCACGATGTCATGTTCAACCGTTGCATCGGCGACGACTAAGGTAACCGATCCGCCTTGTTGGAGGATGGTTTTGGCCACATTTTGCAGCTTATCTTCACTTCGGCCTGCAATAAAAACGTGCAAGCCTTTGGATGAAAAACATTTGGCGAGTGTGGCGCCCAATCCTTCTTCCGGACCTACTCCAATGACTACGGCTGAACATGGCTGCTTCATCGTTATGCGCGTCCCGCCGCAGTTGCTTCGGGAACTTCTATCAATTTACCGTTTTTAACATCATAGATATAACCGTAAATCGGAATATCGGATGTTACCAGCGGACTGTTTCTGATGCGCATCACGTCTTCGGTAACGCTTTGCGCCTGATCCTTGATCGTCAGCCAGTTGATGTATTTGCCGTCTGTGCATCCGGGGCCTTCGCCGCAGTCATGCCAGCCGTCGGCGTCGACGCTCGCGGTTTTTAGGCTGCTGGCGAGCAGGTCGCTCATGATTTCATTGGTAAAGTATTCCATGCCGCAATCAGTGTGATGGATAACGAACCATTCGCGGGTGCCTAAGAGCTTGTAGGAAATGACTAGCGAACGGATCGCATCGTCGCTAGCGCGTCCACCTGCGTTGCGGATTACATGTGCGTCACCCTCGGAAAGGCCTGCGTATTTGGCGGGGTCGAGACGAGCGTCCATGCAAGTTAGGATTGCAAAACGGCGTCCCGGCGGCATTGGTAGGTCGCCTTTGTCGAAACTATTGGTGTATTCGCGGTTAGCAAGTAAAACTTCATTCAATACATTGCTCATGTGTTTCTCCTCATTATTATTATTGCCTCGCTGTAATTTGCGGGCCTAGTTTTTTTTACCGAA
>SLIO01000043.1 GCA_007135635.1 Methylomicrobium sp.
GCCAGTTTGGTAGCGCCGAATTTTTTTCCGACAAAATAGGCCGTAATATCGGCAACCCAAATCAACAGCAGAAAATACATCACCATATCGGCACCGTAAAATGCGCGCATGCGATATAAAAACATCCAAGCAAAAAACAGAATCAACCAGCCGATCAAGCCCTTATAACCAGTTTTCAATTCGAGTCTCAGTAATGCATCCGATGCATTTCTGATCAGAAACATCACAACAATCCAAAATAAAACAGGTAAAATAACTAGCCATTCCAATAAACCGGACTGCGCCCTAACTTCCGGCCAATCGAAAATTTGCGCCAATACTTCCAGAAAATAAGTCCAAAAGTAAACTCCGCCCATCGGCAGAATGAGTAGAACAATAAATAAGATCCGCATTGAGGGTCTATCAATACCGGCTAGGGCCATCCACTCCCATGCGGCAGCCAGCATAACCAGCGCAACAACCAGAGTAAAATAAGGGATTGGCAATAAATAAACGGCCAACACGACCAATGGCGCAAGAATCAGAGCCGTAATAATTCGCTGTAGTAACATTTTATAATTATTTTCAAGTCAATTGAGTTAGAGGGTAACCACTTTATTGAGGATTTGCTCGCCGGTATGCCCGAAACGCCTTTGTCGAGTTTTAAAGCTTCCGATAGCTACCTCCAGCGATTGCCGATTAAAATCGGGCCACAGGGTCGGCGTGAAATATAATTCGGTATAAGCTAACTGCCAGAGCAAAAAATTACTGACCCGTTGTTCACCACCAGTTCTAATGAATAAATCCGGTTCGGGCAAATCAGCAGTCGATAAATGTTGAGCGATGATTGTCTCGTCAATCTCTTGCTCGTTGAGCTCACCATTTAAGATTTTCGCAGCCATTTTTTTGAATGCTTCAGACATATCCCAACGCCCACCATAATTTGCTGCAATCACCAAAGTCAAACCTCTATTATCGCGGGTTTGAGCCTCACCTTCAGCAATTTTAGCCTGCAATTTTTCGGAAAAGGCTTTCCGATCACCGATAAACCTTAAACGAATGTTGTTCCGATGCAACTTATTGACCTCGCTTTGCAATGTCGAAATGAATAAGTTCATCAGCATCGAAACTTCGGACTCCGGCCGACGCCAATTTTCGCTGCTGAAAGCGAATAATGACAACACTTCAATTTTCGCTTCGGCGCAATATTCAACGATAGCTCTAACCGCTTTGACACCGGCTTGATGCCCCATAGCACGTGGCATACGCCTTTGTTGCGCCCAACGCCCATTACCATCCATGATAATTGCGATATGACGAGGGTTTTCGTTCAATTCCTGAAGCGTTTCGGTTTCTGCAGACATCAATCTACCCCATTAAATAGACATTAAGTCCGCTTCTTTTTCTTCCAAGTGCTTCTCTATTTCTTTGATGTATTGATCGGTTAGCTTTTGAATTT
Source organism: Methylomicrobium sp. (assembly GCA_007135635.1). Lineage (GTDB taxonomy): Bacteria > Pseudomonadota > Gammaproteobacteria > Methylococcales > Methylomonadaceae > Methylotuvimicrobium. The sequence goes on from SLIO01000043.1 coordinate 1,439, forward strand.
TATCTTCGGCCGCGCGCGCTTCATCCTCGGAAATCAGTTTTTCTTTCAACGCTTCCTTGATATCGGAATTGGCATCACGGCGAATATTTCGTATCGCTACTCGTCCATTCTCGGCTTCTTGTTTAACGACCTTAACCAGATCGCGACGACGCTCCTCGGTTAGTGGCGGTAACGGTATGCGAATTACATTACCATTCGAGGAAGGGTTAAGTCCTAAGTCGGAAGCCATTATCGCTTTTTCGACGGCCTTGACCATGGTTTTTTCCCAGGGTGTAACCGTCAGAGTGCGGGAGTCTTCAGTCGCTACGTTGGCTACCTGCGAAAGAGCAGTATCGACACCGTAATACGGAACAGTAATTTGATCTAATAGGCTCGGATGCGCGCGCCCCGTTCTAATTTTGGTAAATTCGTGCCTCAGCGCTTCGACACTTTTGCCCATTCGCTTAGCCGCATCTTGTTGAATATCGCTTATCATGCTTGTGTTCCTCGTTCAACGTTCAATCAGTGAGCCGATGTCTTCGCCATGCATCAGCCGCATTATTGCGCCTTGTTCAAAAATATTCATCACGCGCATCGGCAAGTTGTTATCGCGGCACAATACCAATGCTGTTGTATCCATGACGTTTAAGCGCTGATCCAACGCTTCGTCATAGGTCAACCGCGGATAAAATCGAGCATCCTTGACTTTTTCAGGATCGGCCGAATAAACACCCTTAACCTTGGTTGCCTTTATCATCAATTGAGCATCGATCTCAATCGCCCGCAGACTCGCTGCCGAATCCGTGGTAAAAAACGGATTTCCGGTTCCGGCCGCGAATATCACGACCCGACCTTTCTCCAGGTGCCTAACCGCTCTACGGCGAATAAAATCTTCGCATACTTGATTAATCTTTAATGCGGACATGACTCGCACCTGCAAGCCTAAATACTCCAAAGCATCCTGCATCGCCAACGCATTAATCACCGTAGCGAGCATGCCCATTTGATCACCGGTCACTCGATCTAGGCCTTCGGAAGCTTTTTGTGCACCGCGCAAAATATTGCCGCCCCCGACAACTAGCCCGACCTGTATTCCAGCATCACATAATTCTTTAATTTCGCCGGCCAAGCGCTTCAGGATATCGGCATCGATACTGCCGCCCTTTTCGCTCATCAAAGCCTCACCACTTAATTTCAATAAAATTCGCTGGCAGATTAAATTTGTCATTATTGATTTTCAAGTTAGGGAATAGTTAATTTTTAGTAAACCTTTCCCGCATCTAAGCCCACCTTCGATTTCCATGCCGATAACAAATCATGGCTTGCATTCGCATTTCGAAAACAAACGATGCGAGAAAGGACATTTCCGAATTAACGTTTCATAATCCGCTCGGAGTAAAAAAACGAATCCCCGGATAAACCGGGGATTGAGTTATGAGCCTCTGACTTGCGCCATGACCTCTTCGGCAAAATTTTCTTCTTTTTTCTCGATACCTTCGCCAACTTCGAATCGGGTAAAGCGTATAACCGCATTACCTTTGGACTTAACAAGCTCGCCGACTGTGACTTTGTCATCCTTAACGAAAGACTGACCCAACAAGGTTACCTCGGCAAGAAACTTTTTGATTCTTCCACTCACCATTTTTTCGACAATCTCGGCTGGCTTTCCGCTCTCCAGAGCTTGCGCGGAAAAAATTTCCTTTTCCTTGTCAATTGCATCCTGAGAAACTTGATCTTCGGAAACACAGGCCGGATTAATTGCCGCAATGTGCATTGCAATGTCTTTACCTAATGCCTCGTCGGCTTTTTCCAAAGCAACTAATACGCCGATCTTACTACCGTGCAGGTAACATGCAGCACCACCGTCGGCTAAATTGTATTTTTCAAAACGTCTAATCGTGATATTTTCACCCAATTTTGCAATCAATTCGCGACGAACTTCGTCGACTGTCTTGCCGTTTGGCAGTTTCAGTTCCAACACTTGATCGGGTGCTTGTACATCCGCGTTTAAAATCGTTTCGGTAACATTGTTAACGAAATTGACGAAATCGTCACCTTTCGCAACGAAATCAGTTTCGCAATTGATGTCGGCAATCGCCGCTGTTTTGGCATCACCGCTGACTTGGACGCCCACTACGCCTTCCGCAGCGGTCCGTCCGGATTTTTTATCGGCTTTTGCTA
>SLIO01000241.1 GCA_007135635.1 Methylomicrobium sp.
GCGTAACATAACGCATAGCTAAGTCACCCGCTGAAGCGTAGCGAAAGCGGGCCGTCGGATTAAACGCGGTAAGGCGTAGTCCATGAGATAATCGTGACCCCGATTATCGTGAATCGACCGATGGCCGGTCGGCTAAATGAATGTAAAGAGAGTCCGTGTTTAGGTCGTAACTCATTTTCATGGTTTAAATCTCCGATCAGGAAAACCGTTATGGACTGTTTTACCATCTTCCAGTGTTACGACCCGTAAGGGCATGACGTCGTCTTTGCGGAATATACAGCTTAGCCTCGTCGGATCAGCCGATTAATCGGCGATATTCGAATCAATTTTGATCGTAATTGGAACGAAATCCAAATATAGAGCCCCCCAGGGGCCGCGTGCTGTCATTTCAGCTAATCGTTCCCTGATAACGCCGATAAGCAGTTGAGCGCCGGATGTTTCTATATGGGGTTCGGCCACTATGGGATCAACACCATCTTTTATAACGAGAATGCCGAAGGCGGTAATCGTTATAAAGTAAGGTGCATTGCCGCTCTTTTCCTGATTAAGTTCAACTTTAGCGCTAATGCCATACTTACCTGGCTGTCCTTCAATGCGGTTTGCGCTGGCATCCACCAAAAAGTCGATATGTTTAACATCGGCTATTTCGTAATCCGGGTTGGCGATAACTTGTTGTTCTGTAAAAAAATAGCGTTCAAGCCGCAGTGGAAATTCTGTCATTTGTTTTCTTTCCGGCTATTTTCCATTCATTGCCAATTTCTTCCGGCTGTTCTTGTGTTTGTAAAACATCGAACCAGTGACTTTTCAGCTGCTTTGGCGAGATATGTATATGCAATTGCCCGTCTACTGCCCGTGTCAATTTGGTCATCGTTTCGATAGTAAAATTAACATCGCCGCGAAATACTTTGGTGATATAGGCTGGACTGGTATCCAGTTTTTCGGCAAGCGCTTTTTGGGACATGCCGCTTTTTTCAAATAGTCGATATTCAATGCAACGGAAAAATCCAGCTTTGCTTTTTCCACCCAATAGCTATCGCGTTGTTTGGCATCGGCCAACAATTTTTTAAAGGATTTTAGCGCCATTTATTCCTCCTAATCTTCTATTAGATCGATGTTTTCTACGACTATTTTAAAAAACCATGCGAGGTAATGATTAAGATGTCGCAATGTCCTTTAAAAAACAACAGGCGCAGATCGCCTTATATCAGCTCATAAATTTTATTTTCTTTACCGACGCAGGTGGCATAGCTTGGTCGATAAGCCATTTAAACCATGTTCAGCAATGCGTTCGATCAAATGTATCAGACCTTCGGCACTGGTCTGTGAATATAGACCTGACCCCGTTGCGTATTCTATTCTAATCATCAAGTTAGAACAGCCAGTTACCCGGTAGCTCCACACACAAATCCGGGTGCGCGGAATTACCGTGCCGGGATTCGGGATTTTCAACTCATGCGACAACTACGTTGACATTTACCGTGAAGGAGAAATATTGTCATTGATCGTCAGTAACTTATAGGTTACTATCAGGCATGATTCAGATTCATGAATATACAGATACGAATGGTCGCAGCCCTTTCGCGGATTGGTTTAATCATCTTGATGCATCTAGTGCCGCCAAGATAGCAACCGCGATTATTCGGCTGGAACAGGGGAATTTTTCGAATGCAAAAGGTGTCGGTGCCGGCGTATTAGAATTTCGCATCGATTCTGGACCGGGTTACAGAATTTATTTTGGCAAAGACGGCGAGCGACTTGTGATCCTACTGGCTGGCGGCACAAAGAAACGGCAGCAACGCGACATTGAGGATGCACAAACTAGATGGAACGATTACAAGCGGCGAAAACGCCAGAGAGGTGACAAATGACTTTAACACGCAGTTTCAAAGATACCGTGATAGCGCGTATCAGGCAGGACACAGAGTTTCGCGATGCTTTGCTACGCGAAGGAATTGAATGTCTTTTATCCGGGGATGTGGACACAGGCAAGGCCGTTTTACGTGACTATATCAACGCAACGATTGGCTTTGAACGACTTGGCGAAGTTACAAATACCCCGCCCAAAAGCCTGATGCGCATGTTTAGCCAGAAAGGCAATCCACAAGCTAGAAATCTCTTTGCTGTTATCTCTCAGCTTCAAACCCAAAGTGGCGTTCACCTTGAAGTCAGAGCCGTGCACTAGAGCGCGGTGACTTCCGGCCGAGATTGGTTAAAACCTATGGCGCCATACGGCTTGGCCGTTTGACGCCCTACCAATTGCGATTTACGGACTTCACAAACAAAAAATATCAGCCAACGTACCTTTTTGTTTCGCTGGTTTCATTTCCGTTGCCCATTCAGTCGGCCAAACTAATTTGGGCGAGTCTAATTGGGGGCAGCGGGGTCAAGTATTGTATTCTAATCATCAAGTTAGAACAGCCAGTTACCCGACTGCCCCCCTCACAAATCCCGGCGTGCGGAATTACCGCACCGGGCTTTTCAAAATTGCTCGCTTTGCACTGATGCGATGTTTCCTTGATTCCTAGAGAGCATGGCATATGCGCGGTTTGGCAAGTCCAAAATACGTGATCAGTTCCTTAAATCCTATCCAGTTGTAGCTCTTGCGTTGACTACGCCGATTGAGCGCCCTAAATAGGAGTTGAGTCACGTAATACACAAACCGATTAAGACTTTCCGCATTGCCCATAATACCATAGTAGTTGTAATAGCCGATGAGCTTTCTATTTAATTTTGCAAATAGAATTTTCTTCGGTAATCCACTCTGATTCCGAAGCCATAGTTTGACTTTCGCGAGTGATGCATTCAGTTTCGCCCGCGATGTGCGCCGCTTTAGGACGGGTTTGCCCCAGTAGCTCACACCCCAGAAAAACTCGAACCCCAGAAACTCGAATTTTGTCTTGCTCTTGGCTTTAACGTGACTAAACACCATTTTCCGGGTCTTGTCTTCCGCTATCTCCAAACCAAAACGCGCGAGTCTTTGGATCAACGCTCGATAAAAGCGCTCCGCATCTTTCGCATCTTGAAACGCACAAACAAAGTCGTCCGCATAGCGGCATAGATAAATCCGCCCTCTGCAATGACTTCTTACCGTTTCTTCAAACCATTTGTCCAGCACGTTATGCAGATAGATGTTCGCCAATATCGGGGAGATGATCCCACCCTGCGGCGTTCCCGTCGCGGGATGTATCACTTGCCCGTCGGTTTCCAATATCCCCGCTTTCAGCCATTTTTTGATCAGCTTCAATAACGGTCGGTCATCTATCCGCTGCCGTAGCATGTCCAACAGTGCCTCATGTTGGATGGCGTTAAAGAAGGCTTTGATATCCACTTCCACTACCGTATGATATGCCTTGGTGTTGAGTTCTCCCGTTAATGCCTGGATGGCTTGGTGTGCACTCTTGCCCCGCCGGTAGCCATAACTGCACGGCAGAAAGTCCGCCTCGTATATGGCTTCCAGCAGCCTTGCTAAGGCCCGCTGTAATAGCTGTCCGCTATGGCTGGTATGCCCAGCGGGCGTTGTTTTCCATCTGCCTTCGGTATGTATCTCCTTAGGATTAACTTGGCCCGA
>SLIO01000469.1 GCA_007135635.1 Methylomicrobium sp.
ACAAAAAAATAACGAAGACCTGCCTCATCAAGCAGCACCTCCACACCAGGATAATATCCGCATTCGGGCAACCAAAATCCTTTAGGCATATAACCGAAGCATTGTTTGAAGGTTTCAACGCCCATGTTGATCTGGTTACGCACGGCGCTCTCGGAAACGTTCAGTAACGGCAAAAAACCATGGGTAGCCGCGCAAGTAATCAATTCCAGGCCGCCTAATTCAGCCTGATTTTTAAAAGCCGCGATTAAATCGCAATCGTAATCCTGTTGATAACGTTTTAATGCCGCCTTGAAATAACGTCGATATAAACGAGCCAAACACCGATACTCGGATTGCATCCGATTTCTAGTAATTTCCTGCTCGGCTAATCTGATTAAACCTCGCAAATGCCGGACATAGCGCTCTTGCAACAACTCATTACTCAACATAGTCAGCAATGTCGGCGATAACGACAAAGTCAGTCGATAAGGTACGCGGTCCCTATTCAAGCGCTCGCACATGTCAAGTAGCGGCAAATAACACTCGGTTATGGCTTCGAATAACCAATGCTCTTCAAAATAATGCTCAAACTCGGGATGATGTACGTAAGGCAAATGGGCATGTAATACAATGCATAGACCGCCTCTGTCCATCTCAAATACCTAAGTGAGTTTTATCACCATTCTGCAAACGGGCTGTACCGGCACTCGAACAACCGTCTAAATCATTAAGTTCAAAACGTTCTGCCAAAGCCAAGTTAATACAAGATGGGGGTGAGAATGGAACATCTTCAGTAGCATGCTGCTTGCTCAATATATGCCGGATTTTAGCGTCAATATCGGCTTCGTCAAAGACTAAAGACTTGGTCAGTCCGGAATCACCCGAAACAACCGGCGTCATCGCAGAAGAAGGCATACTAACAGGCTGCGAGTGAACATGCACAATAAACCCCCCATTGTTGTCGCATTGACCAATCGCAGCCGTATAAATAGCACCGGCAGCAGGCAATTTAATTTTTGCATTGGCGTGCTCGGATACTATGCCGACATCAAACCATGGCCGCTCATGATCCTGGGCATCTGCCCAATCAAACTGCCAAAACAAGCGCAATATCAACGGACTATTCCTCATCTGCAACACATGTGTAGCGCCGGCAATACGCCAATAGGCATGAAGGTGATAAGGGTCTATCGGTAAAATAATGATCTGTGGAAAATTAAGTGGTTCAGCCTGACTAAATTGCAACGGATGATAAATATGGCTAATTGTTTGGCTAATACGTTGAATTTTTTCGGATGATATAGTGAGCTTTGGGTTATGCCTGGAATGCCAATATCTCATTCATTTTTTCCTAATTTCATAAAACTTTTAGCCACATTCGCAGTATTGAAAAGTAACCGTCACATCGACATGAATCATGAGCGGATTATCCTGACTGAAGCCTCAAAGTGTCAATTCAAATTACCCTTTACCAACCAGATTATGGCGGAAGTCAAACCCAAGCAAATCTTCGGCAACCTTCAACCGGCTTAATCTCGCCCATATAACCTAATCGCCCTCGCCAGTCGCTGCCCATGCATAGGTAATAATTGATCCCATGTAAACCGCCAGAGCCAATTACCTTCAGTCGTGCCCGGGATATTCATGCGATGTTCGGTATCTAACTCAAGAATATCCTGCATTGGAATGATCGCTAGATTCGCGACCGAAGCTAAAGCGGCTTGTATTAGCGTATAGGGCATTAAACTGGCGGGCTGCCCTAAGTATTCATAAACATAAGCTTGCTCTTGCTCGCTGATCTGACGATACCACCCTAAGGTAGTATCGTTATCGTGCGTGCCGGTATAAACAACGCTGTTTTTATCCAGATTGCCAGGCAAATAAGGATTACTCGGACCGCCAGTGAATGCGAATTGCAGAATTTTCATGCCCGGCAAACTAAAATCGTCCCTGAGCTTTTCGACTTTATCGGTAATCACGCCTAAATCTTCCGCAACCAATGCGATAGGCCCAAACGCATCGAAAATCGTCTTTAACAAGGCTTGCCCCGGCGCCTTGACCCAGCAACCATTCATTGCCGTGGGTTCGGATACCGGAATCTCCCAGGCGGCCTCCAGCCCTCTAAAATGATCGATACGGATAATATCGAACATTTCGACCTGTGTTTTGATCCGATCAAGCCACCAATTGAAACCATTTTTTTTAAGGTAAGACCAGTTGTAATGCGGATTACCCCAACGCTGCCCCGTTTCCGAAAAATAATCGGGCGGCACACCTGCCACGACCGTCATCTCGGCATGCTCATCTAATTTAAACACTTCCGGATGAACCCAAACATCGGCGCTATCGTAAGAAACGAATATAGGAATATCGCCAAACAACAATACTCCATGGCGCGCTGCATAATCTTTGAGTTCTTGCCACTGTGTAAAGAATACAAATTGCTCGAATTTAATGGCTTCGATTTCAGTGCTTAGGCGTCTGGAGGCTTCTTTAAGCGACGAGATATTACGCGATTTATACTGTTCAGGCCATTGATTCCAACTGAGGTTGTTAAATTCTTTTCTTAGTGCGATAAATAAAGCGTAATCATCCAACCAGAACTTTTTATCAATACAGAATTTTGTAAATTCGATTTTTTCGTGTTCGGTCGCATGCAGCTTAAAGCCATAATAGGCATGATTGAGTAAACACTCCCTTGCAAATGATGGACTGCCACCACACTCTTGACACCGCTCACCACGACTAAGCCAACCTTTATCAACCAAATTGTCCAAATCAATTAAAGCGGTGTTACCGGCATGAGCGGAAATGCATTGATAAGGAGACCCATCATCGTGAGGCACGTTTAACGGTAATGTTTGCCAAACCGTTACGCCGACACTGTTTAGAAAGTCGACAAAGCGATAGGCTTCCGGCCCAAAATTACCGTTTTCATTGTTGCCTGGAAGAGATGTAATGTGTAATAAAATTCCGGCACGGCGTCTATGTAAGATATCGATCACAAACAACTTCCCTGGCTAAACGTTTTCAATACCAGGCCTCATCGTACCGCCCATGGCGGGAGCTCCGGATCCTTGTGTGAACGATAAGGCCAGATAAGCCGGCGGCTCTTCTCCTAACAATACATAGAGGTTGCTTAAATTCAATCGAAACTGTTTTTCAAAGCTACTGACAGCCTCCCCAGGGTTGTAGTCGCCGAACCACCAAAACCAATCCGAACCTTCGCAAATGGCAAGCTGATGCTCGGCAAGAGCCAACTGCTCCTCGGTCAAACGCCCGGTAGACACGACTTTGTCAAATGCCCATTTGGCATCGCCCAACATATCCCAACCTCGATTTTTATCGACATCGCCGATCCATGTAGAAAAAGATCCATACACCCAACTTCCCGCCATCAAAGTCGGCAACGACTTAATTTCGATCGCCTGATCGAGGCATTCGGAAAAGGTTGTTAGCTGAATCTCGGAATGATGACTCAATCGTTTATAGAGCGCGCTGAGAAAGTGATAACCGTTTTGCGGAAAATATTCCCAAGCATTTTCTCCATCCATGATAATCGATACCACCTTGTCCGCCGAAGTATCATGCTTATGGATTTGTTCCAAATGATTGATCAAATCGGCAACCGCATCGTCGGCATGCCATTTGGAATATTCGAATCCGATCAAATCCGATAAGCCGTCATCCCTAAAAAAACAAGGAATACCGGTTCCGGCAGCGCGAAACGGATGATGAGGACTCACGCTATCGATGCCGGATAATCGCAAACTGTTATGCAACACGTTACCGCCTGTTGCGGCCCAATCGAAGCCGAATTCAGAGAGCATCTTCAATGTCTCGGTACTGACCGCCCCTTCGGATGGCCAACAGCCTCTCGGAGTGAACCCGAAAAATCGTTTAAAGGTTTCTACGCCGTGCTTAAGATGCCATTTCACTCTTTCTTCGCCCCCCGGATAAGTATCCAGTTCGGGAAGCGGTGCATCGGGCATCGCCTGGAGCGTGCTTTTGATATCGATCAACACAGGCATGATCGGGTGCGCATAAGGCGTTACCGAAAGCTCGATACGCCCCTTTCTAGCCAACGCCTTATATCGGCATATTGCATTGGACAGTTGCTCACCGATGACTTCGATAATTTCGATCCTTTCATGCAACGTGTAGCCTGAACCTTTTGCGATCAAGCGCTTGACCCTAACATCAGTCAATTTAACACTTTCACCCATCCAGGCAAGGTGATACCAAACCAGAAGATCACTGATGAATTGAGAATTCATATAACACAATGCGTCATGATTCTGCTCCATCCATTCAGCCATTTTGACCAATTTCTGAAACATTGGATATCGCCCGATCTGCCTCTCTCGATTGGCACGCATGCAATCCTTGACCAGTTTCAGCCGTGCCTCGGGATCTGAGGGAATCGACGGTGCAACCAGTGACGCCAACAACGGATCCTTAAATGAAATGCGATCATGCAGGTAGCGCCCTACTTGCCTGGCATAGTCCTCGATCTGCTCTAGAAGAATCGGTGCAAAATTAACCACCGCTTTGGCTTCTGGCGCTGCTTCAAGATGAGCGATCATATCGACATAGTCCTTCATGACATGCAAATAAGTCCACGGCAGCTGAAATTCGCCGGTTTGCAAATCGCGATACTCAGGCTGGTGCATGTGCCAACATATCACCAGCTTTAGTTTATTATCTGACATAGTGCCTGCTCTGTCCTAACATATCCGGGGTGACCAATACGACTCCGCCCGGGCTAACATGAAATCTTTTTTTATCGTCCTCAAGGTTCTCTCCGATTACCGTGCCTTGAGGCACTTCGCAACCTTTCTCGATAATTGCCTTAGTGATTCGGCAGTGTCGTGCAATATTGACATCAGGAAGCACCACAGCATCTTGTAACGTTGTGTATGAATTAACCCTGACATTAGAAAATAACAATGAATGCCTGACCTTGGCGCCGGAGATAACGCAACCACCGGACACCATCGAATCGACCGCCTGCCCTCTTCTTCTATCATCGTCGAAGACAAATTTCGCCGGCGGCGTTTGTTCCTGATAGGTCCAAATCGGCCAAGTTTTATCATACAAGTTCAAATCAGGCTTGACGCCAATTAACTCCATATTCGCTGCCCAATAGGCATCTATCGTACCCACATCGCGCCAATAACTTTGATCGCCCTGCAAATTTAGGAATGGATAGGCATTGACTCTATATTTATTAATAACCGCAGGAATAATATCCTTGCCGAAATCCCGATTAGAACCTTTGGTGTCGGCATCCTTGATCAACTGTTCGAATAAAAATGCCGCATTGAATACATAGATACCCATCGAAGCCAAGGCTTTGTCCGGCTTACCCGGCATCGAAGGCGGCTTGGCGGGTTTTTCGACAAAGGCTTTTACCCGTCGATTTTGATCGACGTCCATAACTCCGAACTCGGTCGCCTCTTCAAGGCTTACCTCGAGGCAACCAATGGTCAAGTCCGCATTATTGGCCACATGATCGGCAAGCATTTCGCCGTAATCCATTTTATAGATATGATCGCCGGCCAATATCAGAACATACTCCGGCCGACGGGTTCTAAGAATGTCGATATTCTGATAAACCGCATCTGCGGTTCCCTCATACCAAGAAGTTTCGAGGCGTTGTTGAGCCGGCATCAAATCGACATATTCACCAAATTCGCCGCGTAAAAATCCCCAGCCTTGTTGAATATGTCGAATCAAAGAGTCGGCTTTGTATTGCGTTAAAATGCCGATTTTTCTGATTCCGGAATTAATGCAGTTGGATAACGGAAAGTCGACAATCCTGAATTTTCCGCCAAAAGGAACCGCCGGTTTGGCGCGCCAATCAGTCATATTTTTTAACCGTGAGCCGCGGCCGCCCGCAAGAATCAAGGCAATTGTATTTCTAGTTAGATGACTGACGAACCTGTCTTGAGGTTGGTTGGTTGACTCTGACATTTTAATTCCCCTTCTGGAATGGACTATTACATATGTTGCTTAGGTGGTAACATTCTCATAAAAATCATTCTACTACATTGAGGCGTTTCGAAGTGAAAAAGCAATCCAATATGCCGCTGTGTGACGATTTATGCAAAATCATTGAAGCCAAACACCATGATCCTTTTTCCGTTCTAGGCCGCCAAAGCGATAACAACCTGAACAAGATAAGGCTCTATTTGCCTTACGCCGAATCGGTTCGTTTTGCTGAAAAAGGCCCGGAAATTCCTCGACTCGCAGAAACGGAGTTTTTTGAATATACCGCTCAACCAGGCGAATTACCAGAACATTATCAATTTTCTTGGATCGACAAAGAGGGGCGGCAACACACCGATTACGACCCTTATGACTTTCCTGAGCAGTTGCCGGAATTCGATCGTCATTTGTTCGGCGAAGGCAAGCATTGGCATATCTACCAGAAACTCGGCGCTCATCGACACAACATCGACGGAATCAATGGCGTATTATTTAACGTCTGGGCCCCGAACGCGAAGCGCGTTAGCGTGGTTGGTGATTTTAACCGTTGGGACGGACGCTGTCACTTAATGCGAGTGCTAGGCAACAGCGGAATCTGGGAACTTTTCATTCCGGGCCTTGACGCGGGCTGTCTATATAAATTTGAAATACTGAACAATCAAAGCCAAGAAATTTTGATTAAAACAGACCCTTATGCTCAGCAATATGAGCATCGCCCTAAAACCGCTTCGATCGTCGTCAAAGAAGAAGCTTATCAATGGCAAGATGCGAAATGGATGACTTATCGTAAAAACCGCAATTGGCTGCACGAGCCAATGTCGATTTATGAAGTGCACTTGGGCTCATGGCAACGCGACGATGCCGGCAATTTCTTGAATTACCGGGAGCTTGCGAAGCAATTGGTCCACTATGTCAAGGACATGGGCTTTACTCATATCGAATTACTGCCTATCACCGAGCATCCTTTCGATGCTTCATGGGGTTACCAATCAACGGGTTACTTCGCTCCGACCAGCCGACATGGATCGCCCGACGATTTTAGATATTTTATCGACCTCTTTCATCAAAACAATATCGGCGTCATTCTGGACTGGGTACCCGCTCATTTTCCGAAGGACTTTTTCGCTCTGGCGCGATTCGACGGCAGCGCGCTCTATGAGCACGAAGACCCCCGCAAAGGCGAGCATAGGGATTGGGGCACATTGATCTTCAACTTCGGGCGTAACGAAGTCAAAAACTTCTTACTGGCTAGCGCGATATTTTGGCTCGAAGAATTTCATCTTGACGGCCTTAGGGTCGATGCCGTCGCATCAATGCTTTATCTGGATTATTCTCGTGATGATAACGACTGGATTCCCAATATGTATGGCGGTAATGAAAATCTCGAGGCCATCACTTTTTTGCGCGAACTTAATACCGTAACGCACGAACAACACCCCGGCACGGTCGTGTTGGCAGAGGAATCGACCGCATGGCCTCAGGTAACTCGCCCGACTTGGACCGGAGGCTTGGGCTTTTCGATGAAATGGAACATGGGTTGGATGCATGATATTCTTGATTATATAAGCCGCGACCCGATACACCGACGCTATCACCACGATCAACTGACTTTCGGCCTACTTTATGCTTTTACCGAAAATTTCGTCCTCCCGTTCTCTCACGATGAAGTCGTTCACGGCAAAGGTTCGTTACTCAATAGAATGCCGGGAGACGAATGGCGAAAATTTGCTAATTTACGCCTACTTTATACCTTGATGTTTACCTACCCGGGTAAAAAATTATTATTCATGGGCTCTGAATTCGGGCAAGGCAACGAATGGAATTTCAACCAACCCTTGGATTGGTTCGTGTTGCAATATCCTCGACATCAAGGTTTGCAAACCTTGGTCAAGGATCTGAATCATTTGTATAAAAACCACCCGGCACTCCACCAATACGATTTCAATCACAGAGGCTTTGACTGGATCGATTGCCATGATGTCGAACAATCAATTATCAGCTATCGCCGTAAAGGCACCAACGATGATTTAATCATCATACTTAACTTCACACCGATCGTGAGAGAAAACTATCATATCGGCGTGCCTGCCGAAGGGGTTTATTTTGAAATCTTTAATTCAGACTCTGCCTATTATGAAGGCAGCAACGTTGGCAATCGCGAGATACTATCGGAACAGGCGCCTTGGATGGGGCATCAACAATCGATATACTTGACTTTACCTCCGCTAGGCGGAATCATCTTAACGCGGCAAACGAAAGCCATAAACAACTTTGCTCACTAAGGATTCCGTTAAAAATAACTTCCGCACTTTACTCCCTCTCCCTCAGAGAGAGGGGTTTAGCATAGGAAAGTTATTTTTGACCATATCCTAATATAGAGTCCTGTTTGAGAAAAAGAATCCAGTGAGCCATTGCTCACCGCAAATTAACTGACGCCGGCCTAGCTTTTAGAAAATTCGCTTCGATATTTATGCGTGATCGGTACATCTATGGGAGAAAAATCAGCCAAATAAACACTGAATCGGCTATTTTGGCGAAATCTACCTCGGTAAACTCAATTTCTTAATACACTTAGAACCGAATTTTGACTGCCTTTAATGAATCTAATATGAAACGAATTCTTTTTGTTACCAGTGAAGCGCATCCTTTAATAAAAACCGGCGGCTTGGCAGATGTTTCAAGCAGTTTACCTAAGGCTTTGGCGGATCTAGGCCAAGACATACGTATCATCATACCTAACTATCAGGCTATAAAAAAAACCGAAAACGTCCAACACCGGTGTACGTTGAGAATCAATAATTGCGACGTCAATATTCTTGAAACCCGATTGCCGGAATCGAAAGTGATAGTCTGGTTGATCGATTGCCCCCAGTTTTTTGACTACCCGGGAAATCCTTATCACGATCAATACGGTAATGCCTGGGCGAACAGCGCCGACCGCTTTTCCTTGTTCTGCCGTATAACCGTAGAAGTAGCGATGAACAGAGCCTACTTAGATTGGAAACCGGAAATCGTCCACTGCAACGACTGGCAAAGTGGACTGGTTCCCGCCTTGTTAACACTGGAATACAATCGCCCGGCAACCATTTTTACGATTCATAACATGGCCTATCAGGGGGTCTTTCCTTACTCAACCTACAATGCGCTAAATCTTCCAAGACAACTTTGGAATCAAAATGCACTTGAGTATTACGGCAACATGTCGTTTTTAAAAGGCGGCATTGCTTGTTCCGATCGAGTAACGACGGTTAGTCCCACCTATGCTAAAGAAATTCAATCATCTGAATTTGGCTACGGACTAGAAGGCTTGTTAGCCCATCGCAAGGATTTTCTAAGCGGCATACTCAACGGAACCGACAATGACTGGAACCCTGAATTCGACAGCAATATTGTCCAGTGTTACAGCTATAAAACACTTCATGATAAACAAACCAATAAGAGCGCATTGCAAGAGCGGTTATCGCTGCCTATCGAACCGTCGGTTCCCGTTTTCGGATTAATTAGCCGTTTGGTTGAACAAAAAGGTATCGACTTGCTACTAGAATGCTTGCCGGAATTATTAAGCATGCCAGTACAATTTGTCTTGCTCGGTAGCGGCAACAAAAGCTTCGAACAGCGCTTATATAATTTTGCCGAATCCTATCCTAAAAAAATGTCGATTACTATCGGTTATGATGAACAGTTGGCTCATTGGATAGAAGCAGGAAGCGATATTTTCTTGATGCCATCGCGCTTCGAGCCCTGTGGCTTAAACCAAATGTATAGCCAACGCTATGGGACTTTGCCGATCGTAAGAAAAACCGGCGGCCTAGCCGATACTGTCGTCGATGCACTACCTCATACAATTGACAACCACACTGCAACCGGAATTACCTTCAATGAATCGACACCCAGCTCGTTACTGGAGGCCATCAAACGATCGTTGATTTTATACAGGGTTCCGGAGATTTGGACACAACTGCAAATCAATGCCATGCGGAAAGACTTTTCGTGGAACAGTAGCGCTAAACAATATTTATCGCTCTATGAACATCTATAACTCGATTAGGGTAGCGTTGCTCTTTGATCGAAAAAAAATCTATTCCCATCGCATCAAATTTCTGCATTAGACTATGGAAGCGCCGGCGACCTTTTACGGGTAACCTGGCACCGAATTTTAATTTACGATGGGTATAATTTTCACGAAATCCTTAAGCCATTTCTTTACAATGAACACCTTCCGAATTCTTGTTATCCAAGCGAGACATACGCTTTTTTCGCCGACGCGTATTATTCGCTCTTTTCTTGTTTGAATGTGCGCTTAATCTTTTGATATCCAGCTTTTGCCGCTGTACCTCAATCGTTTTCAAATGCTGAAAAATATCCTCCGGCATGCCCTCTGGAAGTTCCACGATAGTAAATTCATTACGTATATCGACACAACGGATCATTTTCCTTTCGACACCGGACTCATCAACCAACACATCTTTGATCACCTCTTTCGATGCGCCATGTTTATCACCAACCGCCAAACGATAACGAACCATTTTAGGCATAACGGAAACTATGTCAGAAACAGGCGCGTCTAACGCGTCACTTTCTGGCGCCATTGATATGCCGCCTTCTATTTGAAGGATATGCAATAAAGCGGATGCGCAGTCCAATAATTCCAGGTTTAATTCAGCCAGTATATGCCGAACCATTTGCCGCTCTTCATGCAATGTTTGCGTTTCTATTACACGCTTTAAACACTGTATTATCCGTTCTTCCTTAGTCATTGAGGTCTCGATGTTGCATGTTCGATTATCGTGCTAAATCAACAAGCGCCGTGAATTTAACATTCGAGGCTTAACAAACCTCATCGACTCAAAGCCTATCATGAAAAACTTCGACATAAGCTTCATCGCGCAAACGCCTTAGCCATAATTCGGTTTCTTCTTCGATTTTACGTTTACGAATCGCTTCTCTTACTTGCTCCTTTTTGTAGTCCTCACTATCGTCTTGCTGCTTTCTGCCAAGCACCTGTATCAGATGCCAGCCGAATTGCGTCTGAACCGGTTTACTAATCTCGTCGATCGCCAATGTATTCATCGCTTCCTCGAACTCCGGCACCAGCGCTCCGGGCGCCACCCAATCTAAACTTCCTCCATTAAGGGCAGATCCCTTATCATCGGAATGCGCCCTGGCCAGCGCATCAAAACTATCGCCATCGGCAATTCTTCGCTTTAGGTTATTCAGCCTTTTTTTCGCTTCATCGTCGTCAATCAGCTCATTGGTTTTGATCAATATGTGACGAACATGCGTTTTAGTCACGATATGTTGCTGATCGCCGCCTTTGAGCTCCAGCATTTTTATGACATGGAAACCGCTGGGACTTCGAATCGGGTCCGAAACATCGCCCTGTTTCAAATCGCCGACCTCATCGACAAATAAGGTCGGTACCTGATTAATCGAGCGCCAACCTAAATCGCCGCCGGTCAAGGCTTCGCTACCATCGGATTGACTCATCGCCACCTGCACGAAGTCTCGACCACCCCGCAAATCCTGAATAATGTCCTCGGCTTTCTGTTTGGCTTTCTGTATCACTGCCGACGAAGCGCCTTCCGGAGTTGCCACCAGAATATGCCCTAAATGGTATTGAATGGATTCGCCACCGAGTTTACTTTCGGTTTCAAGAAAATGCTCGACTTCCCGGTCGCTGACATTAACGCGGCTACCGATCTCCCTGCCACGCAACTGATTAATAATGACTTCGTTACGCAGGTTTTCCAAAAAACTGCGATATGAAATCGACTGTTTCTCCAGTTCGGTACGAAATTGTGCCGGCGTCATGTTATTTCTGCGCGCAATGTCTGCCGCAGCACTAGCCAACATTTCATCATTCAAGGCGATACCGGACCTTTCCGCCAGCTGTCGCTGCAGCTTTTCGATAATCAATTTCTCAAGCACTTGCTTGCGCAAAATATACGACGGCGGCACCGCCGCGTTACTGGCTTTGATGCGTTGCGCAATGACATCGACTTCCGCTTGCAACTCGCCATCGAGAATCACATCATCTTCGACAATTGCAACGATACGGTCCAGTGTTTGCGAGAAAACCGGTACGGAGATACTTATTAATGCGATCAAAACGCCGCTGATAAAATACTTTTTCATGGTTAACAATTAGTCAGTTTATTGCGGTCTGACATAGCCGTAGATATTTCGTTCGAAAAATTCATCCAATCGGTCGCCGAATGCCGTTAAGCCTTTCAATTCCAGCTGAACAAATACGCCGGTTTGCGCTTCACCGGTCGGCTCTTGTCCGGCAAACACATTTATACTATTAATAAAACGCCGACCAATTATTCTAAAACGCCAGCAGCAACTTTCTTTTTCAAAGCCTGCGAAACTTTCCACTGTTCTATCAAACAACATTGAATACTGCCATCGCCCAACCGCATACCAATTATCATAGATCGGCCAGCGAAAAGAGACATCCGTCACTTCCGTTAAATCCTGGCGAAAACGATACCCTAAATTAACCAACTGCTCGGGCCTGTTCGTATATCGCAACGCCACCTCGCCTCGCGTTAGTTCGTTTTGCGCATGATCCCACTGTCCAGCTGTCCTCAGGGACAAATGCTCGGTCAATTGCGCACTGAATTCGGCAATCAAATTAGCGAAACTATTGGTCGACGATTGTTGGTTGACTAAAAGCGGATTACCGAAAATATCAGCATCTCCTCTTGGGTCATCAAGTTGCACCAAACGATCTCGGAAATAAAAGATTTCGCCGATAGTAAGCCGCATGTTTTCGCGACCCGTACGCGGGTCGATAATTCGATTAGTCAAAGCCGTTGTCACTTGATTGGCATCCTGAACTCTGTCGGAGCCACTAAATCGGTTTTCCCGAAATAAACTGTAAAAGTTATAATCGTATTCGCCCGTATCGAACAACGGAATATCGCGCTGATCTTTATACGGAATATAGAGATAAAACAAACGCGGCTCAATCGTGTGAATATAAGACGATGCGCCTGCGCCGAATTCCCGTTCCAGCGTAAACCCGGTATCCGCCGAAAATATCGGCAAAGTACGAGTAATGCTGTCAGGCCTAGGCCTACCTGCCTCCTGATTTTCCAACATATATTGAGTATGTTTGAGCGACAATTTTGGTGTCAAATATACGCCTGCCGCCTCTAGCGGAACGGCGACTGCCGGCTCGATGTTGAAACGTTGACCGCTAACGCGCTGGTCTTGTTGAAAATAAACATATTCCGACCCCATAGAAACATCTAAAGGCATAAAATCGAACGAGTGATTCAAATCCAGCCTGGCTTGAGGCAGTCGACGATAGGGCTGAAACTCTTTAGGAATGGTTCTATCCGTTGTCTGATAGTTTTCGAGCTGCGAAAAGAACGATACACCCGGAAGGTTATACCGAATGTCGGCATGACTTCTTAAAAAACGAGTATCGTTAATAGAAA
>SLIO01000486.1 GCA_007135635.1 Methylomicrobium sp.
ATCCGCTCATCCTTCGACAGGGCTCTCCTGAGCGTAGCCGAAGGGCTCAGGACGAACGGATTGACTTTGAGCAGCGTTCTTGTCCTTTTGTTGCTTACCCACTGAATTTCACATAGAGCCACTTTTCTTTACTACTCAAAATTGGGGCGAAACGATTGGAGAGCGCTTTTTGAAAGAAAAAATCCAACAGATGCTTGATGATATCGAGGCCGAAGTACGCTTGACGCGACATTATATCGGTAAGAATGCCTTAGATGAGCGGGTTATCGACGCGATGCGCGAGGTTCCGAGGCATTTGTTCGTGCCCGAGGAGTCTCAGCATTATGCCTATGCTAACGGTCCGGTGCCGATCGGTTTAGGGCAGACGATATCGCAGCCTTATATTGTCGCGCTGATGACCGATTTACTGGCTTCCAAGTCGGGCGATACGGTGTTGGAAATCGGCACCGGTTCGGGTTATCAGGCGGCAATTTTATCCCGTCTGGTTAAGCAGGTTTATTCGGTTGAAATCGTCGAAACCTTGGCGAATAAAGCGAAGGAAAGGCTCGCAGCCTACGATTATCATAATATCGAAGTCCGTAAAGGCGACGGATACCTCGGGTGGCCGGAGCACGGCCCCTATGACGGCATCGTCGTTACTGCAGCCGCGCCTCATATCCCTCAGCCTTTGATCGATCAATTACGGAATGGCGCGCGCTTGGTGATTCCTGTTGGTCTTCCTTTTAGCTATCAGGAATTGCGGGTCATAGAAAAGGATTCGCAAGGGAAAATCGATTCTCGTACGGTATTGGGCGTCAGTTTTGTGCCATTTACCGGCAAGCATATGGAATCGTTCCATCATCGATCGAGTCCGTAAACGATGATGCATCAAGCGGCTTCTTATTTACTCCCGTTATACTCAAAAAATGGTTAACTTTATGAAGGTATGGGGTGTAGCTAGCGAGGATGTCGGCAGCAGGGCAGATTTTTGCTCATGCAAAATCTGCATTCACGCCATCCCTGGCGTTCGAACGCTGCCGCCAAGCCCCCATGAACGGGGTTATCCTGCACCTAAATTCCATAGCTCATTGACTAGGGTTAACTATCTTGGCTAATTTAGGTGCTGGTTTCACGGCGGTCCTCGATAGACTCATCCCATACTTTTTTATTCTTAGACGATTTTTCAATCAAAAGGGAGTAATACGACTCAAGCAAGGCGATGCGTTGATCGTCGTCGATGTTCAGAAAGATTTCTTGCCGGACGGGGCGTTGGCGGTTGCCGGCGGCGATAAAATCATTCAGGTCGTTAATGCTTATATCGAGCGATTCATGAGCAGTCACTTGCCGATTTTTGCGACACGCGACTGGCATCCTCGTCAGCATCGTTCATTCGCCGCTCAAGGCGGTCCTTGGCCGGTTCATTGCGTCGCCGATTCGAAAGGCGCAGAGTTTGCATCCGGCTTGTTACTCCCGGACACTGTTATCGTTGTTTCCAAAGGCGATACGGCCGAGGCGGAAGGCTATTCGGCTTTTGAAAATCCCAAACTCAAACGCCGGTTGGATAACGCTTCGATACAGCGATTGTTTGTGTGCGGCATTGCGACCGATTATTGCGTGTTGCAGACGGTTCAAGATGCGCTTAAACTCGATTATAGGGTGTTTTTGTTACAAGATGCGCTAGCGGCCGCGAACGTTCATCCTCAAGATGGAGTAGAGGCCGAACGATTGATGGCGGACGGTGGCGCTCGTCTTCTTACATTGGACGAATTAGCATGATTGCGCGCGATGCTTTATTGACCGATCTTTACCAATTGACGATGCTGCACGGCTATTATCGGCATGCGATGAACGATACTGCGGTGTTCGAGTTTTTTGTGCGCAAGTTGCCTAAGAATCGAAATTTTCTAGTTGCGGCAGGTTTGGAGCAAGTCCTCGAATTTCTCGAAAATTTGCGTTTTAGCGGTGCCGAAATCGACTGGCTTGGCACGACCGGACATTTTAAGGCGGATTTTCTGGATTACCTGGCCGAGATGACATTTACCGGGGATGTCGACGCCATGCCGGAAGGCACCGTGTTTTTTCCGAATGAACCGATTCTAAGAATTATTGCGCCGTTCCCCGAAGCGCAATTGGTCGAGAGCCGTGTCATTAATTTATTGCATTTTCAAACGTTGATTGCCTCAAAAGCCGCGCGTTCGGTTTTAATAGCGGGAGACAAACTATTGGTCGATTTCGGTTTTCGCCGCGCGCATGGCGCAGAAGCCGGCATTTTGGCGGCAAGAGCGAGTTATTTGGCAGGGTTTAGCGGCACGGCTACGGTTTGCGCCGGTCAGCAATTCGGGATACCGGTTTACGGCACGATGGCGCATTCGTTCGTGCAGGCGCACGACGACGAAAGCGAAGCCTTTCTGCGCTTTGCCCAAGCCAATCCCGATAATGTCGTGTTGCTGATCGATACCTACGATACTGAGGCCGGCGCGCAAAAAGTCGTGGCTCTAGCTCCTATATTGCAAGCCGCCGGCATAAGGATCAAGGGCGTGCGCTTGGATAGCGGAGACCTTGCCGAGCATGCGCATAAAGTCAGGCAAATACTCGATGAAGGCGGTTTGCGAAAAGTCACGATTTTTGCAAGCGGCGGCCTCGACGAATACCAACTCGAAATTATGCGCTCGCGGCAAGCGCCGATCGACGGATACGGCATCGGCACTTATCTGGATACATCGGCGGATGCCCCTTACTTGGATTGTGCCTATAAATTGCAAGAATATGCGGGAGTGCCGAGGCGTAAACGCTCGGAAGGCAAGGCGACTTGGCCGGGACGCAAACAAGTTTATCGCCGCTTCGATCTTGACGGAATCATGATCGGAGATACAATCACCGTCGAAGATGAAGATTGCGGCGGCGAATCGTTGTTGCAGCGAGTGATGCAAAGCGGCCGTCCAATTACCATGATGCAGCGGTCGCTCAATCAAATTCGAATCGATACGCAAGACCAATTAAATACGCTGCCCGATGCATTGAAAATATTGGCAGGTGACGAAATTTATCCGGTCGTTATTTCAGATAATCTCAAACGCCTCGCACAACGTGTAGATGAAGGTTATTGATAAGGGGTATTTTTGACAATGAGTTCGCATGGCAAATCGCCGAATCCGCAAGGCAAAGGATTGCTTCCTGTGCTTGATGCTTTGTATACCGTTACCAGAGCTCTCAATGTCCCTGCCAAACCTTTAAATCGGATTGCCGATGAGTTATTCACGTCGCTTTTCGTGTTGAGTAGCGCTATTAAATTCAAACCGGTGCTTGGTCAATGTTATTGGCTTTATCGTAACCCGGACGGCTATCGCTTATCATTAATCGCGCCGGAGCAATGGCCGGAAATGCAATCAGGCCTATATGTCGGGCAATGCGAATTACAAAACGACCTGACTTGGTCGCTGGAACTATCGGAACAATGTCTCGATAATTCGGTGTTGATGGTCGAAATAGCAAGACAACGCGAAGAATTCGATCGACAATTGCAAGCATTTGACTGCATCGAGCAGGCCTTGCCGATCTATAGCGGAGCATTGCCATTTTATGCCCGAG
>SLIO01000249.1 GCA_007135635.1 Methylomicrobium sp.
AAACAGATTGAAGGGCGTTTGCAAATGCTGAGAAAAATTAATGAATCTAAAGGCAGTGTTGCCGAAAATATAGCGATTCTGGAACAAGAGCTAGAGCCGTTGAAAAGACAGCGGAGCGAATTGGCAACGATCATCAAGGCGATGCAATTGGATATGTCTGCTGATAGTGAGCAGTAAACAGTGAGAATTAAATAGTGAACAGGGCGCTTCGGTTGTGATCTCTGTTGTATGATTTCTTGGATACGCCTACAAAATGCTTAAGAGCGCTCTCTTCTTGGTGTTGTCGAATGAGGGAATTGCCTTTCGCGACTATTTATCTTTACGCCTCCTCCGAGTTTTTCCTAAAAATCAAATCCCAAACGCCGTGGCCGAGGCGTAGCCCACGGTTTTCGAATTTAGTTAGGGGCCGATAAGAGGGCCGCTCGCTATATCCTCCGTCTGCATTGGTATTTCTAAGGCTCGGTGCATTCGATAATGCCGCCAGCATATGCTTGGCATAGTTTTCCCAATCGGTCGCGCAATGAAAATAACTATCCCGTGCTAATTTAGCCGTGACCAAATTGACAAAGGCCGGATTGATGATTCGCCGTTTATGGTGCCTTTTTTTCGGCCAAGGGTCGGGAAAAAACAGATGAACACCCGTTAGGCTTTGATCGGGGATGCTTCGTGCCAGAATCTCGACTGCATCATGGCAAAAAATTCGCACATTGCTCAGTTCGCGCGCTTCAAGTTGCATAATCAAATGGCCGACGCCCGGTCTATGCACTTCGATGCCGATGTAATTGAAATCGGGATTCGCCTCGGCCATTTCCGCGAGGCTATCTCCATTTCCGAAACCGATTTCGACGATAACCGGCGCTTCGCGCCCGAAAATTTCGTTGAAACGGCATTCGATATCGGGCTCCAGGCCGTACTTATCCCAGAAATCGGAGAGTGCTTGCTGCTGGCCAGCGGTGATGCGGCCTTGACGCCGTGAAAAGCTTCGGATTTTACCGACGTTGGATAAGTCAGGGGAATTCATGCTGATGGCGTGTGACGTTGATATTTCAATATTAATGAATGCGGCTGAATCGGTTAGGTTAACGGTGCGTAAACCAACATTTCAGTGGAATTCATGTGCCTAGCGACGAAAAAAAGCCAAGCGAAATCTCTTCGGCAGCTTAACCATGAAGCACATGAAGTCTTTCAAGCAATTATCTAAACATTCTCGCTAACCTCTTGGGTGAACGAAAGTTCTACAAACGCATAACAAGCTATTGAGTTAACTTCTTATTCTTCATGATCTTCATCGTGAAAGGCTTTATCTAGGTTTAAAGAAACAATCCGTCGATCGGCGACGAAGCCGAAGCAAAACGTTTTCTTGGCATGCGTCCAGCCAGATAGGCCAGACGGCCGGCTTCGATCGCTTTTTTCATCGCCTCGGCCATCATGACCGGATTTTGGGCTGCGGCGATCGCGGTATTCATCAGCACGCCATCGCAGCCGAGTTCCATTGCAATAGCAGCATCCGAAGCTGTGCCAACACCGGCATCGACTAGAATCGGGACATTGGCGTTTTCGACAATCGTTAAAATATTGTACGGATTCCGGATGCCCAAGCCCGATCCGATCGGTGCAGCCAATGGCATCACAGCAACACAGCCGATTTCTTCGAGTCGTTTCGCGGCGATTGGGTCGTCATTGGTGTAAACCATCACGTCGAAACCGTCCTTGACCAATAGTTCCGCCGCAATATAGGTTTCGGCTACATCGGGGAACAGCGTTTTTTGGTCGGCTAATACCTCCAACTTGACCAGCTTATGACCACCCAATAATTCCCTGGCCAAACGGCAAGTTCGCACCGCATCGTCGGCGGTGAAGCAGCCGGCGGTATTGGGCAAAATCGTGTATTTTTCGGGCGAAATCACATCGAGCAAGTTGGGTTCGTCCGGGTTTTGGCCGATATTGGTTCGGCGGATCGCGACCGTGACGATTTCCGCGCCGCTGGCTTCAATAGCCAGACTGGTTTCCTCGAGATCTTTATACTTGCCGGTACCGACCAATAAGCGTGAATGAAAGCGGGTGCCTGCTACGGTAAAGGTATCGTCTTGACCACCGCCGATTGCATGCACTATTTCGAGGCGGTCGTTGTCTTGCAAGGTTTGCTGCTCGTAGCGGTCGAATGGCAGGATTTCTTTATTCAATTCAACCGCTATGCGTTTGTTGCTTAGTCCCATATCGGCCACAACCCGCGCGACTGTCGTCGCTTCCGGATACTCGCGGGATTCGCCATTTAGCAATATATTCACGTTTACACTCCGTATCAATTTTCTGTCTTTCTGCGCACAACCACTGCTGCGGCAAGATCTTTCAATAATTGCACCGAATCCTCCCAGCCCAGGCAGGCATCGGTGATGCTTTGCCCGAAAGTTAAAGGCTTGCCGGGAATTACGTCCTGACGGCCTGCTTTCAGATGGCTTTCTATCATGACGCCGATGATGCGTTTGTCGCCGCCGGCAATTTGCGCGCCGACATCTTCACCAACGATCAACTGACGCTGATATTGTTTCAAACTGTTCGCATGGCTGAAATCGATCATGATGCGAGGTTTTAAACCTGAATTTTCCAGGCCTTCCGCGACTTTTGCAACGTTGACCGCATCGTAGTTGGGCTGGCCGTTACCTCCGCGCAAAATAATGTGAGCATCTTCATTGCCGCGCGTCGAAAATATTGCCGAACGGCCTTCTTTCGTTAACGAGAGGAAGTGATGGGGGCTCATTGCGGCGCCGATTGCATCGATCGCGATTTTGATTGAACCGTCGGTTGCGTTTTTGAAACCGACCGCACAGGAAAGGCCGGAAGCCAATTCGCGATGTACCTGACTCTCGGTGGTTCTTGCGCCGATGGCTCCCCATGAAATCAAGTCGGAAACATACTGCGGTGTGATTAAATCGAGATATTCGGTTGCGGACGGCATGCCGAGCGTGTTCAGATCCAACAATAAGCGACGGGCAATACGCAGACCTTTGTTGATATCGAAGCTGGAATCGAGATCGGGGTCGTTGATTAGGCCTTTCCAGCCGACCGTCGTTCTGGGTTTTTCGAAATATACCCGCATCACTATCAGTAGATCTTTGTTTAGATCGTCCTTGATCGCCTTGAGCCTTTTTCCATATTCGACCGCAGCTTCCGGGTTATGAATCGAACACGGGCCAATCACGACTAACAGGCGGTCATCCTTGCCGGTCAATACGTCATGGATTTCGGCTCGTGTTTGAATGACAGTAGTCGCTGCGATTTCATTCATCGGCAGTTCGTCGTGTACCGCAACAGGCGCAATGACTTCTTTTGTTTCACTGATTCTTAAGTCATCGGTGTTATATTTACTTAACATAATAGTTATCCACCTTGAAAGTGCGCGGGGAGATTAAAACCGAACATTTTAACTTTTTTCACGACCGTTTTGTTAGTTTTTGCTTGCCTAGTCTGTAAAGCGATCAATCACGAATGAGGCGCAAGCTTAATTGACCGACGACAAAGGCGATTTATACTATTAGGCTAACCGCTAACCGCTAACCGCTAACCG
>SLIO01000224.1 GCA_007135635.1 Methylomicrobium sp.
AAGTTTCATTAAAGTATTCGATTAATCTTTGCTAATCGCTTAAATCCTTCTTATCGATGTCCAACGATGAAATCATAGAGAGGCTATGATGAACGAGCACGCACATAAAATACGGGTCGGCATCAGCAGTTGCCTGCTTGGCGAGGAGGTACGCTTCGATGGAGGTCATAAAAGCAATTCCTATATTCGCAAAACCTTGAGTCACTATTTCGAATTCGTTCCTTTCTGTCCGGAAGTCGAAAGCGGCATGGGTATTCCACGCCCGACGATTCAGCTCAGATATACCGATGCAGGTGTACGCTGCGTCGGCGTCAAGGATCACAGTATCGATGTGACCGATCAATTGCTTAGTTGTGCCGAACAACAGAGGCACTGGCTAGATGGGTTGTGCGGTTATATCTTAAAGAAGGATTCGCCGAGCTGCGGCATGACGCGAGTCAAAATTTATCGTGAAGATCACGCGGATCGGGTCGGTACCGGCATTTTTGCACAATTTGTCAAAGATAATTTTCCATTGTTGCCGATGGAAGAAGAGGGTCGTTTAGGCGACCCGAGGTTACGCGAGAATTTTATTCAACGGGTCTATGTTATGTACCGTTGGAGGCTGTTATGCACTGAGCCGATTACACCGAGCCGGTTGACTGTATTTCATAGTCAACATAAATTGATTGCAATGAGCCACGATCAGAACGAGACTAGGGAGCTCGGGCGCTTAGCGGCCAGTGCCGTTAAAGGCAATGTCCATGAGGTTGCCAATGAGTATGGCATTGCCTTGATGCGCTGCCTAAAAAAAACCGCAAGCCGGGGTAATCATGTCAATGTGTTGCAGCATATTCAAGGTTATTTGAAAAAATCGCTTGACGCGGACGACAAAGCCGAATTGACTGAAATGATAGAACGTTATCGATTGGGGCAGTTGCCACTGATCGTGCCGATCACGCTGCTTCGTCATCATTTTCGCAGGCAGCCGGACCCTTTTATCGATCAATCGTATTATATGTCGCCGTATCCTGAAGAATTGACGGTATTGAATGAGATTTAGTGTTGGGCTCTCAATTTTTTCCTTTTTGATTCTCGCGATAGTGGATGAAAGGTGAAAGATGTGTTCTGTGGGAGTGGTCCCTAGATTCCTCTCTCGGCAAACCTCATAGCTCCAAGACCTAATCTATCACTAAATCTTAAGCTTATACCCGTGTTCTTTTAGATGCGCATTTTTTTGGCTTTTTGCACAATCATCATGCTATGGTCGACAACGCCGTTGGCAATTAAATGGAGCGGTGAAGGACCGGGATTTTTGTTCGGTGTTACCGCGCGTATGGTCATTGGGTTGGCTTGCCTGCTGCCGGTCATATTATTAGCCCGACGCAAATTGCCTATCGATCGAAAGGCTTGGTTGACCTATCTTGCGATAGCAGTGCAAATTTACGGTGCGATGTTATCGGTTTATTGGGCCGCGCAGTTCATTCCGTCCGGTTGGATCTCGGTCATTTTCGGGCTGACGCCGATGCTGACCGCTTTGCTGTCGGCATTATGGCTCAGTGAACGCAGTCTTGGCATTTTGCAATTTATTTCTTACGCACTCGGACTTGCGGGTCTATTCGTGATGTTCGGTACGGCTTTGGACATAAGCCGGGATGCCGCAATGGGTATTGGCGGCGTGACGCTTGCGTCATTTTTGCAATCAGCCAGTTCGGTTTTGGTCAAGCGCATCGGTGCGGCCTTGCCGTCTGTGACGCAAGTGACCGGAGGCTTGTTGGTAGCAGTGCCGTTGTATTTGCTTACCTGGTACCGAGGCGACGGCGTTTGGCCCGATACCATTCCTGTGCAGAGTCTGTTATCGATAGTTTACTTGGGTGCAATTGCCACGACGATCGGGTTTGCGCTGTATTACTATGTTTTGACTCATGTTCCGGCGACAAAGGTCGCCTTAATAACGTTAGTCACGCCGGTAATGTCGCTGTTGATCGGAAATGCGATCAATAGCGAACCGCTTAATGAAAAAATATTGATTGGAGCCAGCTTGATCATGGGCGCATTATTATTGCATCAATATACTAGTTTGCTCGGGCGTAAAGTAAAAAAAGGAAACGCGATGACCAGGGCTTGACTCCAACGTTTTGCAATGACAGTTAACTCAGCTTTACCATTCAGTGATAATAGGGCGTTAAAAAATAACGATATTTTTCAATAATATAGGGTTGTTAATATCTTTGTTAAGGTTGGTTAAGCTAGAAACAGCGCTTAACATGAAGTTAATTCTTCAATAGTTTGTTCTAAATAACAGCGATCGATCCGGAGGGCTAATGCTGGACTTTTTAAAACCGAAGAACGTTAAAATAGCTGAAGCGACTGCACAATTTTTTCGTCCAACGCTTGATGCGATAAAGTGTAGGAACGATGGAGTTTTGCCTATATCAGTATTGCAGGATGATTATTTGCTTGGGTATATGGCAGGGGCTATTGCGGTAGCCGCGAGTTTTGCGGGTATAGTAAACCCTAAGATTAATGGGCTTACCAATCTGCATTTTTTTGAACGTTTGTTTCCGGGTCATGGTATGGCTATTTGTCGGGGGCACCCGGAAAAACTGTCTTCTTCTGAAGAATACTTGTCAGCCTACCAAGAAAGCGTGGAGGGCTTTAAGAAGTTAATGGGCGGCTTAGGCGAGAAGTGGTTTAAAAACATAACAGATAATGATGTGGATTTAGGGCCATTAAGCGAGCATATAGAACATATTTATTTATAAGGCGCTATCGGACAAATGAGCAAGCTGGAAAACCTAAAATATAACCGGTGGAAGTCGGTTTCTGCTCTCAATTAAGCTCGGGCATCTTAATCACTGTATCGTCATTAACCGATTTTTCTTAATTGTGTGATTTCGAAATGGCCTTTCGTGGGCTTTCTAAGCAGTTCGATTAGCACCATGGCTCGAGTTTCTCCATCAGTCATTTGATAGACTCCTTCAAGTCCTGCAAACGGACCCGAAATGATTTGGACTTTGTCCCCTTTCGAGAACAATCGTTCAGGTTCATTGCTTTGTATATGGTCTTCGATTGCGCGGAGAGTCTCAATTAAATCGTCGGGCACTTTAGCTGCTTCAGTGCCGAATTTGACTAAATTTTGTACGCCGAGCGTGGAGCGAATCGGCGCCCAATTAGTTTCCTTTTTCAAATTGATGAATAGGTAGCGTGGAAAAAGCGGTTCTAACGATACGGTAATACGCCCACGCCGGATTTTTTCTATGGAACAGGTTGGCAAAAAGCACTCGAATTCCTGTTTTTGTAGATTTTCGAGAGCGCGTTGCTCTTGTTTGGGTTTAGTGTGGATAACATGCCAAGTCATTTTGTGACTATTCCTGAAAGTTTCGCCGAACGTTATTAAGCATCTTGGCGCCGAAATTTGTTTAGCGAACAATATAAAACAGCCGGTTGATTTAATTCTTAACCGGCTGTTTTTTGTTTAAAGACTCGGGTTATTTTTTAGCTGGGTCGCTGAGTAAAATATCGGACTTATTGTTTTCGACTGTTTTTTCTCCTATTCCGGGAACGTTGGCTAAT
>SLIO01000322.1 GCA_007135635.1 Methylomicrobium sp.
AATGATATCTGCGAACGTCAACGATTTAAGGGTATTGACGATCTTGCCCGGTATGGCTCTGACCATGCCCATCAAGCCGGCCAAGGCACCTTGAAACCATGCCCAGGCTCGTGCGACGGCATTGCCTTTTTTGAGGTTTTCCCAGATTTCTTGTTGACCGATCAGCTTCATGAAGCCGCCGATCAAGGTATCGGCATTGCGCGGCACCGGTTCGTCGGTAATCGGGTCTTTCTTGAGCACTGCGCACAACAAATCGTAACCGGCCGTGCCCTGCGCCAGCGCGGCCAATGGTTTGAGAATCGCATCCTTGACCATTTTCAGGATGTCGACGACCAAGCCTTTGGCGAATGAAATCAACCGGCCGATCGGGTCGGTAAAAATACGCTTGGCTCTATTCCATACTCCGCCGAGGTTTAAGATATCCCGCCAGCGGAGCGAATCCAAGAATTGCTTCAAACCGGATACGATCGAAGCGCCGATATCGCCCAACTCCGCAATCTTTTGTTCGACCCAGCTTGCGACCTTGGTGAATACGCCGTGGTTATCGAGCGCCTGTGTAATCAAATGACCGCCCGGTATGAACTCGATCAAGGCTCTGAGAATATTGGCCGCGCTGCGGTCGGTCGATCGCATGTTGATCGGATTGAAACCCAACAATATCGTCAGCATCCGAAAACCGGGTATGTGATACGCCTTGTCGGCGAAATAATCCAACGCATCGCGAACGCCGAGCCGCTGCACGGCCGGCGGTGTCGTTGTCGTCGTCACTTGCGGACTGCGTTGCACGGCGGCGCCCTGTTGTATTGTATGGGTCAGTTCGTGTGCGAGCAGTTGCTTGCCTTCTCCGGTACCGGGCCGGTATTGGTCGTGGGAAAAGAATATGTGATTGCGGTAGGTAAAGGCTTTCGCGCTGAGTCGGTTGCTTAAGCCGCCGGCTTCGGCGTCGTGATGAATCCTAATGTTGCTAAAGTCGGCGCCGAAGCGAGGCTCCATGAAGCCTCGGATATCGCCGGATAAAGCCTCGTCGCCGGTGGTTTTATTATGAATCGCCGATTGGACTTGGCTACTGACGCCGGGCGCGCCGTCGCCTTTGCGCTGTAATTGTTCTTCTTCTTTTTTTCGGATCTCTTCGTCGCTTGATTCGGCTTTCTGCAGTTCTTCGTCGGGAGCTTTAGCCCTTTGTAAGGGCTCTTCCTCTTGCTTTTGCAACTTATCTTCAGGAGCCTCCGCCTTTTGTAGTTTGTCTTCAGGTCTTTCAGACTTTTGCAGTTTTTCGTCTTCTTGTTTTTGTATCGTCCGCTCGGGCTCTTCGGTTTTTTGGAGTGGTTCTTCCTCTTGTTTTTGGACTTTTTCTTCGGGAAGCTCGGCTTTTTGCAGCGGCTCTTCTTGTTTCTGAACTTTTTCCTCCGATAATTCCGCCTTTTGCACGCGCTCTTCCGGCGCCGGCATCTTCATGACCTTATCGGCCATGTTATCGGCCTCATTTTCGAATTTGTCGCCGGGTTTGTTGGCCGTCATTTTCAATTGCACGGCCGGCGCTTTCGGTTCGTTCGCGGCCGAAAAAAATCCGCTCGAACCGGCTTTGGCAAAAAAAGCTTGATTGGCCGGTTTCGAAACAGTGCCGGATGATTTTTTTACACCGGTTTTCATAGGTTCCACTCCACCCAAAGCAGGTTTTGCATCCACGGCAGCTTAATCGTTGCGATATTCCAAGGCAGGCTATCCAATAAAATATCGCAGCTTCGATATTCGACATGCAGTTGCCAGTCGCCATCGCCGCGCCGGATCAGTTTTCCGGGCCTCAGAATAAATGTTCCTCGTAAACTGTCGATCGAGGTATTTCGTAATACGTCCCAATGTTTCACCACGGCAGTCAATAATTCATCGGCTTCGCTTCGTTCTTCGTGACTCAGTTCCGTTAGTGTTTCGACCGGCACCGGCAAGTCGATATTGCACAGTACCTTGGGCAATACCAAGTCGTATTCGTGCGCGGTCGGTTCTCCGGTTGCCAAATAATGTAAAAGCCCCAAGGCCCTACCGGTTTTAACGATTTTATAGTCTTGCAAACAAGTCGATGCGGTAAACAGTTGCGGCAAAAATGGATGCAGCAACACCAAGCCGGCATTATCGACATAGACGCCTTCGTCGATATCCGGATCGTCGAAGGGATACGATGAATGCGCTAGTAGCTCATCTTCCTGCCGATGTGTCGAGGGTGTTTGGGACCGTGATGCCGAATCGCTTCTCCGAGACACTTGATGTTGCTGTTTCCCTGCGAAACGCCGATCCAGTGCGTAGTTTGCGTCGTATCGGTCTTTAACAATTTCACCCATTTCGTCCAGCATCGTTTGGCTAACGGCTTGACCCGACGACAATATGACCAACAGGTTCTGCACAACAGTTCTTAAGCGGTCGTCTTCGGCAGTCGCGGGCGGTACGGAATCTGTTGAGCCTTGCCGTATTTTCTCGAAAACGACAGCGGTTTCCGGAAAATAGCGAACTAACAAGCGGGCAACGAAATCCGTCGAAAACTGACTAAGCAAACGAATTCTAGCCGCATCGTCTCGTAAAACTCCGATCAGCGCCTTGCTAAAATGCCGGTCACCCAAGGCGGACTCGTTATCACGCCAGATTTCGGTCAAAACCTGTTCCAAATTTTGACCGGTCGGCAAACGGAACGACCAAGGCAGGCGGCCTGTCCTCAAAAAAAACAACAGCGCTTCGTTTACGGTTTGTTGTCTCGATAGCCGATAGTTTCCGCCGGCGATTAGCGCCTCTGAGTCATCGGTATGCGAAGCGCTAATATCGGCTAAGGCGCTTTCCAGATTGGTAGCAATTCTTTTCGGTAACTCGCTTTCCAGATTATCCAATTCGATGCTTCCGACATCGATCGTCAAGCGTTCGAGATACAGATAATCGTTCGGCGATGAAAAACGCTCCAAAACACCGTCGAGAATTTGAACAATTTTGTCGTGAGTCAAGCGAGTCAATAGGCGTTGTAATTCGACGCCGTCCGCATCGGAGCCGGTCGTTTCGGCATCGAGCGCATAGCATCGAATCACGGCGTTCATCGGAGCAATAAGGTTCGTTCGGTAACGTAATGGCAGCCGTTTGCAGTGATTACCGTGAGTCTTGCGCTAGGTCCAAGCCTCTCGAACTCAACTTCGACTTTTTCGCCGGCATACAACGGTTCTGACGTTCGAGCAGATGGAAAATCCCATATCCAGGCAACGATGGGAGGCGATGCTCTCCCTTCGACGCCTCCCGAGAAACTCATTCGGTTCGTACCAACCGACTCGAATGTTATCGTGGGCCGGATATCAGGTCCGTCGCAAAGCCTTCTGAATTCGCCGTCCACGCATTGGTTGCGTTCGCTGCAGTCGAAGGCCGGAATCCGGGTTTCGGTATTGCGCCTGCGGTCTCGTATGATCACACCGTTGAACGCATTGCCGTTAGGCAACGGCTCATTGCTATAACGCACGCTAATATCGAAGACCGGCGCCGGTTGCCCATAGCTCATGGCCCATTCCAGACTGAAGCGTTCGCAA
>SLIO01000246.1 GCA_007135635.1 Methylomicrobium sp.
ACTAATGCCGCGCCTCCGAACATGCGGTATTTTTTATCCTTATCGCCAAGATTGTGTTCGAATTTTATCATGCGTTTAAAATCGAAGCTCATTGTAAGTCCCCTCTGCTAATTAATGTTGGTTATTAAAGCCCGGTCCGGCCGTCATTGTTGCTTTCCTTAAACGCGCATAGCTTATAGAAATGTTTCAACGATAACAAATGGATATTACTTCAATTATTAATCCTCTCAATGATGCTCAACGCGAGGCGGTATCGGCACCGTCCCGCGCAATGTTGGTTTTAGCCGGCGCCGGCAGCGGCAAGACTCGGGTTTTGGTGCATCGCATCGCCTGGCAGATTCAAGTCGAAGGCCATTCGCCGCATAGTATCTTGGCTGTCACCTTTACTAATAAAGCCGCAACGGAAATGCGCACCCGTGTAGAAGATCTGCTTAATATTTCGGCACGCTCGATGTGGATAGGAACCTTTCATGGGCTTGCGCATCGCTTGCTCAGGCGTCACGCAAAAGATGCGCAACTTCCTGAAACTTTTCAAGTCATGGATTCGGACGATCAGTTGCGACTGATCAAGCGCCTCTACAAAAACCTGAATCTGGACGAGGCCAAGTGGCCTCCCAAGCAAGCGCAATGGTATATCAACGGGCAAAAAGACGAGGGTATTAGGGCCAAGCATATGCCGGAAACCGGTGATTTTTTTGGGCGGCAAATGCTGGCGATTTATAAGGCTTATGAAGAGGTCTGTCAGCGCTCCGGTTTGGTCGATTTTGCCGAACTGCTGTTAAGTGCGCACGAACTGCTGCGCGATAACCCCGAAATTCTTAGTTTTTATCAACAACGGTTCCGGCATGTGCATGTCGACGAATTTCAAGATACCAATACGATTCAATATGCTTGGTTACGTTTGTTGACGCAAGATCGCGATAATCTGTTCGTGGTCGGCGACGACGATCAATCTATTTACGGGTGGCGCGGCGCGAAAATTGAAAATATCTTTCGTTTTCAAAAGCATTTTCCGAATCATAAAGTCGTTAAACTGGAACGAAACTACCGTTCGACCGGCCATATTCTGAAAGCGGCCAATCGGGTTATCGAGCATAACGAAGGTAGGATGGGCAAGGAACTCTGGACCGAAAGCGGCGACGGCGAGCCGATTTCGGTCTATGCCGCATTCAATGAGCAAGACGAGGCTTATTATGTCGTCGAGCGTATCCGGAAATGGGTCCATGAAGGCGGTTCGCGCAGCGATATCGCGATTCTTTACCGCTCCAATGCGCAATCGCGCCAGTTCGAGGAAAAACTGATCGCGACCAGTATTCCTTATCGTGTCTATGGCGGCTTGCGCTTTTTCGAGCGGGCCGAAATCAAGAATGCCTTGGCCTATTTGCGTGTCATGGCCAATCCTGATGACGATGCATCTTTCGAACGCGTAATCAATACGCCGACGCGCGGTATCGGGGCTAAATCATTGGACGACATTCGGGTATTGGCGCGGGATAAGAATTTATCGCTTCGGCAGGCGGTTGAGTTCGCGATTGCACAAAAATTGACGACGCCAAGGGCTGGGAATGCCATGTCCGGATTCATTGCTTTAGTTCGGAGTTTGGCCGAACAGACGCAAGGTTTACCGTTGTTCGAGCAAGTTAAGATCGTCGTCGAAAAGTCTGGGTTGATCGAGTTTTATAAAAAAGAAAAAGGCGATAAGGGCGAGGCCCGCGTCGAAAACTTAGAAGAATTGGTCAATGCCGCTCGACTGTACGAGTACGACCAGGATAACGAAGAAAACCTGAGCGAACTCGATATGTTTTTGACGCATGCGGCGCTCGAAGCCGGCGAAATGCAGAGCGATGCCGAGCAAGATTGCGTACAGCTAATGACTTTGCATGCTGCTAAGGGCTTGGAATTCAAGCGGGTGTTTTTGGTCGGTTTCGAGGAAGGTTTGTTTCCGTCGCAACAATCGGTCGAGGATCCGGGGCGCTTGGAAGAAGAGCGCAGGCTGTGTTATGTCGGCATGACCCGGGCAATGGAAAACTTGTGTTTGACCTATGCCGAATCCCGGCGCTTATGGGGGCGCGAAACCTATCCGAAGGCTTCGCGCTTTTTGCGAGAAATTCCGGCCGAAACGCTTCAGGAAGTTAGGATGCGCGCCCAGGTCAGCCGTCCCGTTTCATTCACCGGAAGCATGGATAGTTATGAGCCGGGTTCATACAAATTGGGACAGCGGGTCCGCCATGAAAAATTCGGCGAAGGTGTGGTGCTGCAAAGAGAAGGCAGCGGCGCACAGGAGCGCATTCAGATCAATTTTCAACAGGTCGGTATTAAATGGCTGATGCTGTCTTATGCTAAGCTGGAAAGCATGGGCGTTTAAAGTCAGAAATTCAAATAGAACAGACGGCTGTATAGACCCTTTGCTAATCAAATTTCGGCGCCGGGGTGCCCGTCTAAGGGCGCCGTGAATACGTCTTTTCCTTGCTCCAAGAAAAAGAATTTCAATCATGGGGATTAATACACTAATTCAAGAGCTTGTTATGATTGAACTGCCGAATTTGGGAATAATACATTCTTCAAACTAATGACAGAAGGGGAACATAATGATCAGAACCAAAATTGTTGAATTGTCTACCATTGATGCCGCTGCTTATCGGCAAAAACTTAGGGGAGGGCATTCCGGCGTCGTTATTATGCGTTACGATACGGCGCAACCCGGCCTCGCTACGCTGAATCGAAAATCAGGCGAACCGGATCCGTCGGATAATACTAACCTGGAACTTTTTCCTGTGGAAGCCTTCAAGGAAGCCCTGGAGTTGACCTCGGGTATGCCTTATTCCCGACGGGGTAAGGTCAAACTCAGTGGCGAAAAAGAAGAAGCCGACGCTCAGGAGGAAAGCGAGGAGGAGTTGGCAACGGTTGACAGCGCCGAGTATGAAGCTATTGTCAAGACTTATACCGATCGTAAAGGAGAGCTTTCTTACGAATTGTTGAATAAGGACTTCATTCAATTTGCCAAATCCAGCAAAATCATTGCCGACATGGTTGCTAACTACGCATCCGAGGGCGACATCCGTGATCATGTCGTAAAAGTTAAGCTCGAGGCCCTCACCGGTAATCGTAATTTGACGATTAGCCAGACCCACAAGATTATTGAAATGCTCGATGAAGTCAGCCCTCGGCACGTTTTAAGAGAACTCAACGACGAAATTAGAAAGATGCTTAGTCGATAGAGCAATTTAGAAGACACCCGCAGGTCTCTAAATCCAGAGCGCTGACGCTTTTGCCGAGGTTTTTCGGAAGGGCTATCCTTAGCCTTCCGAAAGCGAGCGTTATTTCTGCCGCATTGCTTGATAATTATCGATAAACCTAGAAAAAGCATTTCACTATGAAGAATAAGACGTTAATTCAATAGGTTGCCGTGCATTTGTAAAACAATTTCCTGATTAGCAAGATGCTTCAGCTTGCCGAAGCCAAGTGTTCGAGCAGGGGGCGCCAGCATAGGTGCCAACTTAGTGTCTATTCTATGGTGCGTTTGTAGCTTTATTCGTCCTATCGAC
>SLIO01000017.1 GCA_007135635.1 Methylomicrobium sp.
AACTTTGTAGCGCGCTGTCCGTTTCACGCAGAAAAAACACCGAGTTTTTCGGTTAATCGTAAAAAACAGTTTTATTATTGTTTCGGTTGCGGGGCCAGCGGCAATGCAATCGGCTTCATAATGGATTTTAGCCATTTGGATTTTGTCGAGGCGGTCGAGGATCTAGCTGCATTTGTCGGTATTCCTGTGCCGCGCGAGTCATTTGTGGCGCAGGCTGGAGGTTCTCGGAGTGATGTCGGGCCGCTCTATGACTTGATGGCACAGGTAGCCGCATTTTATGCCGAACAATTGGTGAGCGAAGAGGGTAAAAAGGCGATCGATTATTTAAAGCGCCGCGGTGTCAGCGGTGCAATCGCCAAGGCGTATCAATTGGGTTATGCGCCTGAAGGCTGGAATACGTTGGTTTCCCGTTATGATTTTAAAGCACTTACTAAGGCCGGGTTGCTGGTTAGTAAGGAGGGTGGGGGCGGATATGATCGTTTTCGCGGTAGAGTTATGTTTCCGATTCGCGATAAGCGAGCTCGAGTCGTAGGTTTCGGTGCGAGGGTTTTGGATGATTCCTTGCCGAAATACTTGAATTCACCGGAAACGCCCATATTTTCTAAAGGAAATGAAGTCTACGGGCTTTATGAATTACTGACAAGTCATTCAAGGCCGGAGCGAATTCTGGTTGTCGAAGGCTATATGGATGTGGTCGCCTTAGCTCAGTTCGGTATCAGTTATGCCGTTGCGACTTTGGGTACGGCGACCTCCAAGGCGCATATGGAGTTATTGTTCCGTTTCAGTTCGGAATTGGTGTTTTGTTTCGATGGCGACAAGGCAGGAAAAGAGGCGGCTTGGCGCGCGATGGAGGCAACTTTTCCCTGTTTGAAGGATGGCCGTCAGGTCAAAATTATGCTGCTGCCCGAAGGGCATGATCCCGATTCGCTGATTAGGGCGGACGGTGTGGCTGCTTTTGAACATGGTATTGCTTCGGCGGCAACGCTATCCGAATATTTTTTTGGCCGAGTTCAAGACGAATTGTCGTTGGAGTCCATGGAAGGTCGTGCACAGTTGATTAGTCGTTCGAAAAAGTATTTAGAACAGTTGCCGGTTGGTGTATTCAGGGAAATGATGTTTCAAAAACTTCAGGATTTATCGGGTTTCAATAAGCTGGACGTTTTAGAAAATGCAGCTACACTGACAAGGGTTTCCAGGGCTGCTGCCAATAGGGATAAAAAGCGCCTGTCTCCTGCTAGGGTGGCAATTTCATTGCTGTTACAAAATCCGGAATTAGTCGAGGTTGTCGAGCAAAAAGAACTTGACTGGGATAGTTTGAACTTTCCCGGCAAAGAATTGTTTAAGGAGGCTGTCGATCTGATTTTGAGCGAACATCCGAAAAATCTTTCAATGCTTTTAGAATTGTTTCGTGGGCGAAGTAGCGAGAAAGTCGTGAAGCAACTGGTTTTTTTGGATGTCATGGTTCCCGAGGATGGAGTGCGTGCCGAATTTTCAGACGCGTTGGAGCGATTGAATGCAAAAGCGAGAGAAAGCCGTATTGAGCATTTGTTAGAAAAAGAGTCGGCGGAAGGCTTAAGTCGAGAGGAGCGGGAATTATTAAGGAGGTTACTGGTAAGCCGATAAAAGGGAATTCTGATTAACATAAAAAAAGAATATGTTGTATAATTTCCTGTTCAGCGTAATTGTGCTGATCGTATTCTGTGAGTGAGTGATGAATCAAGAACAACAGCAGTCCCAACTTAAACAATTGATAGCCAAAGGCAAGGTACAAGGTTACTTGACGTATGCCGAGGTTAATGATCATTTACCCAGCGATATTGCGGATCCCGAACAGATAGAAGATATCATCGGTATGATCAACGACATGGGTATTCAAGTTTATGAGGATGCCCCTGATGAAGATTCACTCATTACCGATGGCGCTGCTGTTACCGGTGATGAGGATGATGATGATGAAGTAGCCGCTTTAGCTTCGGTTGATAGCGAGTTCGGCAGAACAACCGATCCGGTTCGCATGTATATGCGGGAAATGGGTTCGGTTGAATTACTGAACCGGGAAGACGAATTAAAAATCGCCAAACGCATAGAAGAAGGACAGCAACAGGTTGTGAGAGCCATTTCTCGATCCTGCAAAGTCGTTGATGAATTCATTAGTGCCTTCGATTCTATATCGGACGAAGAGGGTGGTGTTCGTTTAACAGACTTAGTTTCAGGATTCGTCGATCTCAGTGAGCCGGAGACGGTTTTTAATAGTCAAGCGGCTAATGACGATTCGGTCGACGACCAAGCCGACGAAGATGAGGTCAAGGGGCTTGACTATAATGAAGTTAAGGAAAAAATCGAAGTGCTGCGTAAGCTGCATAAATCGGCGGCGGCGGCAATCAAGAAACATGGTTACGGTGATCCTAAGGTCAATGAAAAGTTGGATGAGCTTGCGGAAAGTTTTCTCGAGTTTAAATGGGCCCCGCAATATTTTAAAAGGTTGACAGCTACCGTTTCCGAGGCAGTCGCCCTTATCCGTGAAAAGGAAAAGTTAATAGCGGATCTGTGTGTCAATGAAGCCAAAATGAGCCGCAAAGAATTTATTATTGCAATGACCGGTCACGAGACCGATTACGAATGGTTGGTGCACTATCTGCGATCGACCGGTATTAGTAATCAGGCTGTCGCGGAAAATGAGCAGGAAATCAAGAAGGCTCAATCGGTATTGGCCGATATTGCCAGTACTTATGCCTTATCCGTTAGCGACATCAAAGATATTAATCGTCGTATGTCGATTGGCGAAGCAAAAGTCAGGCGGGCTAAGAAAGAGATGATCGAGGCGAATTTGAGGTTGGTTATTTCGATCGCTAAAAAATATACCAATCGCGGCTTGCAATTCCTGGATTTGATTCAGGAAGGCAATATCGGCTTAATGAAAGCGGTCGATAAATTCGAGTACCGCCGCGGTTATAAGTTTTCGACTTATGCGACCTGGTGGATCAGGCAGGCGATCACACGTTCAATTGCCGATCAGGCCAGAACGATTAGAATTCCGGTGCATATGATCGAAACGATCAATAAATTAAACCGGATTTCAAGGCAGATTTTGCAAGAATTGGGCCGCGAAGCGACTCCTGAAGAACTGGCCGAGCGCATGGAAATGCCTGAGGATAAAGTTCGTAAGGTATTGAAAATTGCGAAAGAACCGATTTCGATGGAAACACCGATTGGCGATGATGAAGATTCTCATTTGGGGGATTTCATAGAAGATGCTAAAGTATTGTCCCCGATTGAATCGGCTACGATTGCAGGCCTTAGAGAATCAACCCAAAATGTATTGGCCGGATTGACCGCTAGGGAAGCGAAAGTTTTGAGAATGCGCTTCGGAATTAATATGAATACCGATCATACTTTGGAAGAGGTCGGTAAGCAGTTTGATGTGACTCGTGAAAGGATACGACAAATTGAAGCAAAAGCATTAAGAAAATTGAGACATCCGTCGAGATCCGAACAATTGCGTTGCTTTCTGGACGGCGAATAAAAAATTAAGGGCCCTT
>SLIO01000441.1 GCA_007135635.1 Methylomicrobium sp.
ATCCAAAAATAACGCAGGTGATGAGAATGCAATTATCATATATATAAAAGAACATTTATTTTAATTATATATATTTGATGAAGCCATTATGGGTTGCTAGTATGCCTGTAATTCAATCATTGGGGGCTCATGATGCGCTGTAGCAGACTTCAGAGTGGTTTATATCCGATAGAAAACTTTCTTTTAGCTTGCCTACGGAGATTTCCTTAAATGGTGACCTTGCTGACTTTTCTTATAATCACTGGGCCCTTATTGTTGTTTTTACTCGGACTGGCGCCGTCAGGGTGGGTCGAACGTAATCCCCTGAAGTTCGTTCGATTGGCCGAGTCGGTTGCTATAGTCGGTTTAGTTTCCGCAGTACTAGCAACATGGGGTTACTCTGAACACGGACTGATCGAACAAGGATTCGCCGGAATCGATATTTACTTCGACGCACTCTCTGCGACGATGTTGATTTTGGTTTCCTTCGTGAGCGTCATCGTCATTCGATATTCGCGTAATTATTTGGCAGGAGATCCCGGACAGGGACGCTTCATGAAATGGTTGGTGCTGACGATAGGTGCCGTACTAACGCTGAGCGTATCGGGTAACTTGGTGTTGTTCACGCTGGCCTGGATGGCGACCAGCCTTAAACTCCATCAATTGCTCACTTTTTACTTAGACCGTCCGACAGCACTGATCGTCGCGCGCAAGAAATTCGTGATTAGCCGGATCGGCGATCTGTGTCTGATTCTGGCGATGGTGTTAATCTATCAGCGCTTCGGCAGTCTTCGTTTCGGAGAAATTTTCGCGGCGGCGGATATCGTATCGACGACTTCTCAGACGGTCGATGCCGACAGCGAGTTATCCTGGATCGGCATCTTACTTGTGTTGGGAGCCTTGTTGAAATCCGCACAATTCCCATTCCACAGCTGGCTGCCCGAAGTCATGGAGACACCGACGCCGGTATCGGCGTTGATGCACGCAGGTATCATCAACGCCGGCGGTTTTCTGATCGTCCGCATGAGCCATGTGATGATACTCGCGCCGTCCGCTTTACATCTACTCGCAGTCCTCGGAGCAATAACAGCCTTGTTCGGTGCTCTGTGCATGCTGACGCAAACCAGCGTCAAAAAGTCGTTGGCCTTCTCGACGGTCGGACAAATGGGCTTCATGATGCTGCAATGCGGTCTGGGCGCGTTCTCATCGGCTATATTGCATATCGTCGCGCACTCCTTATATAAAGCGCATGCCTTCCTTTCCAGCGGCAGCATCGTCGATATCGCAAAATCATCGTGGGTTCCGCTCGTGCGCAAAAAACGCGATTCATGGCACTTGCTGAGCGGTTTCGTACTCGCGCTGGTGTTGACATTTTCAGTGTCCACGTTATTCGGCTTCACCCTTTCGTATCACCCGGGGGTCTTGATTCTGGGCGTCATTCTGCAGATAGCATTGACTTATCTACTCTGGAACGCGATCGAAATTCATATCGGCAAGCGCCTGTTCATAAGCGTCAGCATCATTGCCGGACTCGTATCGGTCGTTTACTTCGCGCTGCAAGCCGCGTTCATTGAGCTGTTGCAAAATGTGTTGCCGACTACAGAGCTAGCGAGCGGGGCTTTCGACTTCGGGCTGTTATTGTTCGTATTGATGTCTTTCATGTCGGTGTTATGGCTGCAAGTACGCTTCTCCAGCGACGACGTTGGTTCAGGTTGGCAATCGGTTTACGTTCATTTTTATAACGGCTTTTATATCAGTAGCTTCGCGAACTTGTTGATTCGCCGCTATTGGCCTGCCAAGTCCCCTCGTCATTCTTGATCGGAGCATGCTGCGGTGAAAACTTTAAACGTATTATCACAAAGTGCCGATATCACCCTTAACGAATCCTTTAACGGGCAACAAGCGACCGTTCGCCCGCAAATCCTATCGGCAGCGGCAACCGCATGCTCATATGTGCCGCCGCTTTGGCCTTTGAAGCAATTCGTTGCGGTCAATCCTTTCCTCGGCTTGTTGCCGCAACATTTTTCTCAGGGCAATGCTTTCATGCGCCGGATCGCGCACAAGGATTTACTGATGCCGGCGGATTTTTACGTGAATCAACTCGCCAGCGGGCGTATCGCCGATGCCGATCTAGCTAAAGCGTTGAGCCTATTCGACAAGAACGGTGAATTCGGGTCGGTCGATGACGTCAAGACCCGCTTATGTTCGATGCCGAATGAGGCGCACACCGGCAAGCATGCAATACATACAGTTAGCGATTTGATCGATTCTGAACTCGGGACTGACTGGACTGTATTCGTCGTCGATGAAATTTCGAAATGGTGTGCGGCTTATTTCGACGAGGGTCAATCATCCTGGCGCATGCCGTGGTGTTCGCTACCGTTATTCGAAGCTTGGAAGCAGGCCGCGAGCATTGATCGCAATGCAGAAATTCAAGGCATCAAAGGGTTTCGCGACTTCGTTCGCACGTTGCCAGACGAGCCATTGCATGCAATCGATTTAGTATTGCGGGGCATTCGCGCTTCCGAAGCGAACCTGACGGATTTCTTTTACCGGCAATTGCTGACGGTCAGCGGCTGGAGCGCCTATATTCAATACCGGGTTCGGGAATCCGGCATGCAAGGTCATGATGATGATACGCAGCTGCATTTGCTAGCGATCAGACTGGTTTGGGACCGGGCTCTACAAATGACCTACTACGATCAATTACCGGCCTTGGATAATGTCATCGAGATCGAGCCTACCGAACCGGGCGTTTCGGAAAAAATTAGACTGCTGATGCAACAAGCTTATGAAATCGGTATTCAACGACAGCTTGTCGACAAATTAACGTCGTCCAAGCTTAAACGTCAGCCGCGCCCTAAAGCCATTAACTATAAAGCGGTTCAAGCCGTGTTCTGTATCGATGTCCGCTCGGAGGTTTACCGCAGAGCGCTGGAGACCGCATCGCCAAGAATCGAAACCTTCGGCTTTGCAGGCTTTTTCGGCTTCCCAATCGAATATATACGCTTAGGCCATCAACTCGGTGCCGCGCATTGCCCGGTCTTGTTAACGCCGAAATACCGTATCCGCGAAAGCCTTATCAATGCGACGGTCGAAGAGTTGAGTGACGCCCTTAACAAGCGTTGGTCCATTAAACGCTTCAATAAAATATGGAAATCGTTCAAGACATCGGCCGTATCCTGCTATTCCTATGTCGAAATCGCAGGCTTGGCATTCGGCTTCAAACTGCTGACCGACAGTTTCGGCCTGACCCGGACCGTCACGAAACCGGGCACCGAAGGCTTAAACCCAACTTCGGTGCTCCGTCTCGGGCCCCAAATCACTCGCCAACGCGGACACCTGGTAGAGACCGGAAAAGTCGTCGAAACCGGTCTGTGTTTGACCGATAAAGTCGAATTAGCCAAAAACGCCCTGCGCGGCATGGGTTTGACTTCGGATTTCGCTCGACTGGTTTTGCTGTGCGGACATGGCAGTACGACAGTCAACAATCCCTATGCCGCCGGCCTCGATTGCGGAGCATGCGGCGGGCATAGCGGCGAAGCGAATGCCCGTA
>SLIO01000120.1 GCA_007135635.1 Methylomicrobium sp.
AAAATTACCGCTGGTTGCCGGTACCCAGCCTTTGCTATCGATAAAGCGCCCGGCTTCGATCAATTGTCCGGCTTTTTCGAAAAATTCGTCGTCCATTGTCATTTTATTTTTTAGGGATAAGCATTAGGGCCTATTTTACCGATAATCGAATCCGGATGCTCAAACGATTACATCCAAAAGCTATTGCATTCGTTAAGGATGCGTTAGGATGACTCATTTTTTTCACAGTAGGTTTTCCAGTGAAATGGATTCGGGTTTTAGCGATGGTCATTGTTGTCTCGCAGCTTAATGCATGCACATGGATGTTTGTCGATTTTAAAGCGCCTAAGGTTGATTTGCTGGCTATTGAGCCATTACAGTTCGGCTTATTCGAACAGCGTTTTAATATACGCTTGCGTCTGCAAAATATGAACGATTTTGAATTAGCGATAAGGGGCATGGCCTATTCGTTAAAACTCAATGGTGCTGATTTTGCTGAAGGCGTGAGTGATCAGGTAATTACGATTCCGGAATATGGCGAAGAAATTATCGAGGTGCCCGTGAGTGCCAATTTAAGAGCGCTTTTTCGTCAATTAACTCATATCGATGCGGCTCCGCTTCACTACCAATTGTCCGGGCATTTGGCATTAATGCATAGTCTGTTAAAGCTTCCTTTCGATTATGAAGGGGAGTTTAAATTGAAATTTTAATAGGCTTGCTACTCAGCGATGAATGGCTTGTAGCCGATTAGAATGACTGATAGTTAGCGGCAAAAACACAAAAGCTGCGTAAAACACTATAATAAACGTTATTCAACTATTTCAATAAAGAGACCGCTCTGCCATGGCCGACTCAAAAGATAAAAAAAAGTCAGTATCGCCTAAAAACTTTGCCGATGATTTAGATTCGATGCTCGATGATGCGGCTTCGTCAATCGATAGCGATGAGTTAATGAACGATGATGACGCTATCGACAAATTATTGATGG
This sequence comes from Methylomicrobium sp., assembly GCA_007135635.1. Classification (GTDB taxonomy): domain Bacteria; phylum Pseudomonadota; class Gammaproteobacteria; order Methylococcales; family Methylomonadaceae; genus Methylotuvimicrobium. The sequence goes on from SLIO01000120.1 coordinate 968, forward strand.
ATAGCGCCTTTGATGAGCAAGAGTTGTCCGAAGACGAAGACGAATTCGGGCAGCTATTTGCCGGTGATTCAGCGGTCGGAGACCCTATAATCGATGAATTTGCCGATGATCTAAATACTGATGGTGAGCGTTTAGGTGCTGAAACTGATTCCGCTCAATCTCCGACGCAGGTCGATTTTTCAGCAGATTCAGCAATGGCAGAAATAGACGAATTTTCAGATTTAGATTTCGACGAGTTTGCAGAAACTGAGCCGGAACCAAGCCCCGTTTCTTTTCCAGCGAAAGAAGAAGAGGTCGATGTAGTTCCCGAGACAAGTTTTGAAAATGATGACTTTACCTTGGCGGAATTCGATATTTCCGATTCGGATGATGAAGTTGACGAATTTTTAACCGTGCCGGACGAAAATATAGCATTCGAGGAAGTAGAGGAAATTTTTGGGGCAACCGAAGATACGGAAGAGTTAGAGCAGGAAACGGACTTTGTGGTCGATGACGATGTTTCGCCGCTTCCTGAAGCAAATGATAAAGCAGTCGTCGATGATGTTATTACGACACAAATAAGTCAACTATTTAGTGAGCAGGAAATTTTGAAGCAACAATTAGCTACAATGAGCGATTCTATGAGCCAGGGGCAGGCTGATGAAATCGAACGTTTGTCTAAGGCGCAAAACCAATTAAAAAAACAACTCGACAATGGCGGTAAAGTACCGACAATTACTTATGTGGCAATGGCACTTGCCGTTGTGGCTTTATTAACTACTGGTGTATTCGCTTATCTGGTTTTGAATAGCGATAATGAAATCGAGTCATTAACTGAATTAGTCGGCACGTTGGAGGAAAATCAAGCCGAATTGAATGCTTTGTTGATCAAGACTAATATGCCGGAAGTTGCTCAAATAAGCCCTGCACCGATGGCTTCTCAAGATGAACCTAGTGAAGGCGATAAAACTGAGGTCATTCCGTTAACACCGATAGCACCTAAGGTTGCCGAAAAAGAACCGAATGGAACGGTTTCTCCCGAAGCGCTGCTAACAGGAGCGGCAAGCATAGCCGAGGCAACACCGGCCGATACGGCAAAGGAAACCGAGCAAGTGGAAGGCCCACCCCCAGTATCCGATGCTCCCGAAGAGACCAATCAAGTAGCGGCATTGGAAGCAAAAATTAAAGAACTGGAAAAGAAGCTTGCCACGGCGACCGCTCCGCCCGTCAAAAAAGCGGTAAGCAAACCGTCCGCCCCGGTAAGACGAAGTCCGCCAAGAACCACAGCACCGTCGGCCAGTTGGTCGGTGAACCTGATTTCGTTTAAGCAAGACTGGTACGCCAATAGAAAAGCCGCTGAATTCTCAAGACAGGGCGTGCCAGCTAAGGTTATTCCGGTGCAAGTCAAAGGCGAAACTTGGTATCGGTTATCGGTTTCCGGATTTAAGAGTCGGGATGAGGCTTCCGCTTATGCGGCGAGGGTAAAAAGAACGCATAATCTCGATTCGGTATGGATTGGAAAAGATTGATTCTTGAGCGTTGCTTTTTTTAGAACCGTCTTGGCGCCTCATGAATGCACGTACAATAAAGTAATCCACTATTTATTGTCTGACACGCCTCACGTTTATGAAAAAACCTTGTCCGCATATTTTAGCCGGCAATTGCCTGTAATTGGAGGTCGCCAATTCAAGCCGTCATTCCGCCATGGACTGGCGGAATCTAGTCACAGGGAGGTGACAGCTTTATTTTTACCTAGGGCTAAATTAAGTAATAACATAGCCGAAAGCTTGCCATCCCTGGCCCTGGATTCCGCCAATCCCTGGCGGAATGACGAGGTTTTAAGATTCTCCAAAATATGAAGAAACCTTGTGGGTATATTTTAGCCAGCAAGCCCATGCAACCGCTCTTCGCCAATTCAAGCCGTCATTCCGCCATGGACTGGCGGAATCCCGTCACAGGGAGGTGAATAGTTGCACTTCCTCCGGGGGCTAAATTAAGTAAGGACATAGCAGAAAACTTACCATCCCTGGCCCTGGATTCCGCCAATCCCTGGCGGAATGACGAAATTTTTAAGATTTTCTGATATATGAAAAAAGAACCTTGTGTGTATATTTTAGCCAGCAATAAGAACGGGACATTGTATGTTGGCGTTACATCCAATTTGGTTCAGCGTGTTTATCAACATCGAGAAAACCAGGTAGAGGGCTTTACCAAGCGTTATGGTATTCATCAATTGGTGTGGTACGAACTTCACGAAACAATGGACAGCGCGATTTCGAAGGAAAAGCGACTGAAAACCTGGGAGCGAGCCGCGAAAATCCGGCTGATTGAAAGTATTAATCCCAATTGGCAAGACTTGTGGCCGAGTTTGGGCGTCACTTCCGCGTAACAGGCCTTCGCCAATTTAAGTCGTCATTCCGCCATGGACTGGCGGAATCCCGTCACAGGGAGGTGAATAGTTGCACTTCCTCCGGGGGCTAATTAAATAATGACTTAGCCGAAAGCTTGCCATCCCTGGCCCTGGATTCCGCCAATCCCTGGCGGAATGACGAGGTTTTAAGATTCTCCAAAATATGAAGAAACCT
>SLIO01000435.1 GCA_007135635.1 Methylomicrobium sp.
ATTACGTCAAACAGCGACTGTTTCATGGTAACGCCATGCGACCGAAGGGCGCTTACTTTGCTCAGGACGAACGGAATAATGACGGACAACTATCAACCCATTCAATTTCACATAGAGCCAAGCTTATCAACAAGGGGCCTAGCGCAACAAATGAGGCAAGACTGCGAAACGTAGCTTCGACCAACCGCACAAACGCCATTTTTGACAGAAAAGCGACATAGACCTGCCATATGTGTCACTTTTTTTTACAAAAGCCTAATACCTTTTTTGATAACAAATATCTAAGCCATTGAAAATTAATTACTTTGATTAGATGGGCCTTAATATTGCTTCATTAATTATGAAGCAACATTGATCAGAGGTGAAGACAATGGAACACGAAACTATAGAAATCACAAGCCAAACACAGTCCGCATTCATCGAAATGCTAAGCGCTGAATTTATTGCGCAAACCGGCGTTGGTGTTTATGCCTACCTGACACCGATTGCAATCAACAGCTTATTCAGACAATATTTACAACACAGAGAATCGTTAAGAGCCTTCACGAAACAATACGTGAAAACCGTTTTGGTTTAATTAAGACCAAAAACACGCAAAGAAGATCGCTGAAATCGGTTTTCGTACATTTCTTCGGACATAGGGATTTGCGAAAAACGCAACCCCCTATGTCTAATGAACTTTAAATAACTTTCGAAAACTGTTTCTTTTCAGTAAGATAACGATCAAAGACCATACAGATATTGCGAATCAGCAAACGACCGACTGGCCGCACTAAAATTTGGCCGGTATCGATCATCAAAAGCCCATCTTCGGCCATTCCTTGCAACTTATTGAGCTCCTGTTTGAAGTATGACTTGAAATCGATTGCGAACTCACGCTCGAGCGCTGTGAATTCAAGCTCGAAGTGACAGATCAAACCACTTATGACCGCTCGTCTCAGCTTGTCGTCCCGGTTTAATTCAAATCCTTTGAATACCGGCAAACGCCCCTTCTCTATCATTCGCGAATAAGTGTCAAGATCTTTTACATTTTGAATGTAGGCATCACCCACTCGACCGATTGAAGTAATCCCCAAACCTATCAAATCGCATTCGGAATGTGTCGAATAACCTTGGAAATTTCGGTACAGCTTTCCTTCGCGCTGAGCAACCGCCAATTCGTCATCCGGCTTTGCGAAATGATCCATGCCGATATAAACATAACCTGCCTCGGTCAAACGCTGAATCACCGTTTGCAAAATCGCCAACTTGACCTCGGGAGCCGGTATGTCGGCATCATTGATCTGGCGCTGAGTTTTGAAGCGTTGCGGCAAATGCGCATAATTAAAAACCGAAAACCGCTCGGGCGAGGCTTCAAGAACCTTTTCCAATGTTCGTGAAAACGACTCGACGGTTTGTAACGGCAACCCGTAAATCAAATCGATACTGGTCGAACGAAAACCTTCGCTGCGTGCCGCCTCCAATACCGCAAAGGTTTCCTGTTCGGTTTGAATGCGGTTAACCGCTTTTTGTACATCGGGTTCGAAATCCTGCAAACCCAAGCTAATCCGGTTAAATCCCAATTCCCGCAATACGGCTATAGTCCGATCGTCGGCTTCTCTAGGATCGACTTCGATAGAGTATTGTCCTTCGTCATCCTCGCGCAGATTGAAATGCTGACGTGTTACCGCCATCAACCGCCGCATTTGCTTCTCATTTAAGAATGTTGGCGTTCCACCGCCCCAATGCAATTGATCGACGACACGGCCTCGATCGAACAAAGCGCCTTGCATTTCGATTTCGCGGCAAAGATCGTTCAAATACGGTTCGGCATGCGCGCGATTTTTGGTAACGATCTTATTGCACGCGCAGTAGTAGCAGACCGTATCGCAAAACGGAATATGAAAATAAAGCGATAGCGGTCCGCCAACCGCATTCGATTGCTTTATATGACGTAAATAATCCGCTTCAGCAAAATCCTGGTGCAACTCCAACGCGGTCGGATAAGACGTATATCGAGGCCCGGCTTGATCGTAACGATGAATCAGGTCGAGATCGAACGTTAAGGACTGATCCATTATTCAATCCTTTGGTCGATCGTAATAGCAACACTCCCTATTTCAGCCGGTGCAACGCTCTCAACGATACCTATCCAATCGCCTGGACGAGACTCTGCCTGGCCCGATACAGAAATTCGAGCGCTAATTTTAACGCGATCGAAATTAGACATCCTCATCGCCGGCATCATCGCCTGCTCGTCACTCAACACAACGGTTACAGGCAAATCAGCCACTTGTTTCTTAACGATTGCCAGCGGCATCGGTGGACCCTGCAAAGCCTGAGCATAAATAAATACGGTATCAGTAGCGGACACAGTGCCTTGCAATTCGTCGGAGATAGCAACATTGACTTTCAAACCTTTAGCGATCACTGCCGGCTGTTGCTCGGCAGGCGCCTTACCCAGCCTCTCCATGACTTGCGCAATCAAACCCTGCACTTCCCGGTATGGCTCTGAGCCTTTCGGCATTTGCGCGGCTAATTTTTGCCAATGCCGTAAGGCTTCGTCATATTTACCCGCTTCGGCTTTAGCCATGCCCGACAACCACAATGCGGTCGAATCATCCGGTGCCAATTCAAGTGCTTTCGCAACCAATTCCGCCGGCTTCCCGGCCAACTGGCCGTCATTGGCCATCGCCAATGCGTCGGCGTACTGAAGCAGCACATCGGCCCGATGATCCAACAAACGATAAGCCTCCGAAAAGGCTTGGGCCGATTCGTCATAGCGATTCATGTATTTGTAAGAGCGCCCAAGCATCAACCAACCTTCCGCATCGTCCGGCTGGCTTTGCAGACGCTGCGCCAATCCTAAAACCATCGCATTGATTTCATCGATCTGCTGAGCAGTCCTGTCCGCTTCCGGTAACAACGCATCGGCGTTACCTAATGCACGATACAAAGTTACCGAAACCAACGGAATAACGATCAATGCCAGAACGATCAACCACCGACCGGATGATTCCGATTGCCGCGAAGACGACTCAATTTGCAAATCATCGGCCAGCACCGATTGTAATTCTTGGTATAAGTCTTCGTATTCATCCGCCGTAATCGTTCCGGCCGAGCGTTGCTCTTTTAAATCCAGCAGGCGCTGCTTAGCAATATCGACATTGAATCGCTCCGTTTCGATGCCTATCGAATCGGGTCGGCGCCATAACGGCGGCAATACAAACGAAAATGCTATCGCAATCAAAATGCTTGCGGTCAGCCAAAATTCTATCGTCACCGATCATCTCCTTGTTCTAATAAACGGCGAATTTCTTCCGATTGCGCGGAGTCACACGAAGACTCGGAATGAGTCGCCAAACGTTTTTTACGCACAAAATTCCAAGCAACCAATAAACCGATCACCAAAAACAACACCGGAGCTAACCAGAGTAAACTGGTCTTAGCCTTCATCGGCGGGTTGTACAATACGAAATCGCCATAACGTTGAGTCATGAAATCGACAATTTCCTGCCTTGATTTGCCTTGTTGCAGCATTTTGTGA
>SLIO01000297.1 GCA_007135635.1 Methylomicrobium sp.
GCCTAATCTCAACACAGCCATTCAACCGGAATAATCTTGGTCTTATGATGGCATTGAGCTTCGGGCTTTCCGCCTGGAAACAATACGGCGGAGACCGCTGGGCACTGCGCTGCAACCCTTCCAGCGGCAATCTTCATCCGACCGAAGCCTATTTGATTAATACCGCAGCCAGCGACCTTCCTGCCGGTGTTTATCATTATTTAAGCCACGACCATGTCTTGGAAATGCGCGGTAATTGGCTCAAGGCGCCGGCATTTAACGGGATATTGATCGGCCTAAGCTCTATTCACTGGCGGGAGGCCTGGAAATATGGCGAACGCGCATTCCGCTATTGCCAACATGACATCGGCCATGCAATTGGCGCGTTGCGCTATGCTGCTGCTGTTTTGGGTTGGTCGGTCGAACTACTGGCTGAGTGCAGCGACGAAGTGATTGCTCGACTACTCGGTCTGGACCGACATGAAGAATTTATTGCCGAGGAAAACGAAGCCCCCGATTTATTATGCCGAATTCATGCCGGGCCTTGTCCGCCTCCCAACGACTCCGTTGATCATTACTTAACTGAACTTAGCATTGATAATTGGTTTGGCAAAGCCAATCGCTTGAGCCGCTTCCACCATTTTGATTGGCCGTTAATCGATGCAGCGGCGCAAGCTGCCGCCAAACCCGTCACACAAGAAAACTATCGACATCCTGCGATGACAGGATTGCCTCAATTACCAAACGTCTCCCCAAGCGCTGCCGAAATCATTCGGCAGCGGCGAAGCGCTCAGCATTTTGACGGTCAAACGCCGATAACGTTGAATGAGTTTTATAGAATTCTCCAATCCGCGACGCCTGAGAACCTAATTCCCTTCGATCTTTGGCGTTGGTCCGCGAAAATTCATTTATTTTTATTCGTGCATCGCGTCGAAGGATTGAAACCGGGCATTTATGCTCTGCCACGCAATCAGGCAAGCCTTCAGATGCTGAAGGACAGCACTCGATCCGAATTCATTTGGCAATCGATCGAAGGGGCGCCCGAAACGCTAATGCTTTACAAACTACTCAACGCCGATTGCCGGCGCGCAGCCAAAACGCTATCTTGCCATCAAGATATCGCCGCCGATAGCGTCTTTAGTTTAGCGATGATTGCAGAATTCGGCGAGGAATTAGTAAAAGAGCCTTGGCAATATCGCCGTCGTTTTTGGGAAAGCGGCTTGATCGGCCAGGCATTATATCTTGAGGCCGAAGCAATCGGAATGCGCGGAACCGGCATCGGATGCTTTTTCGACGATGCGGTGCATGACGTCCTCGGAATTAGCGGCACCGGTCTACAAAGCATTTATCATTTCACGATCGGAAAGCCATTAGAAGACAGTAGACTGCAAACGCTGGCGCCCTATTTTCATCTACAGAACTAGCTACGTTAAGCTTTTTGTCGAGTGGAGCCAAGGAGGAATATGCACAAAATAAATTCTCTAAACAGTTAGTTTTGTGGTGGTTCGGTAACTCGTTTGACAGGGCGCCGTAAAACCAGCAACTAAATTCCATAGCCTATTGGCCATGATTTATTACATCGTTAATTTAGGTGCTGGGTGAATGCAGATTTTCAGGAGTAAAAATTTGTCCCGCCACCGAATCCCCTTTCAACATTAGAATAAGTTATTTCATACCCGTTCCTAAGTAAATATATTACAGTAACCTTCCAAGCATTTGTGGGTAACCCAGCAATGAAAGGTAGCCATTTCAATTTCATCATCGATATAGCAGCCTTCGCGGGTTTTGTTTTTCTCACCACTACCGGTGTGCTGCTAAGATATCTGTTGCCGCCCGGCAGCGGCCGTTTCGCGACGATCTGGGGGCTTGACCGTCATCAATGGGGAACCGTTCATTTTTGGGTATCGGTTCTTTTTTTCGGGATACTGGCGTTACATTTGCTGCTGCATTGGCGCTGGATTATCGGCTTTCTTAAGGGGCGCGTAAAGGATGGGTCGGTGCTGCGTCTTGGGCTGGGATTGGTCGGTGCTCTGACTTTGATCGCTTTCGCCGCAGCACCACTGATCGCACCGATAGAAATATCGGGCATATCCGGTAAGCAATTACATGCATTGAATAACGGAATTCTAACAATCCGGGGCAATATGACCTTAATGGAATTAGAACAGTCGACCGGTGTACCGGTCGATTATTTGCTTAAACGACTACATCTGCCCTTGGCAACAAGCAAAAATGCGAAATTAGGCCAATTAAGCAAAAAATATAACTTCACGATCGCTGATGTCAGAAAAGTCGTGATCGACTATCAAGAATAACTGCCTTTTAAACCCTATTCGTTGATTCATATCTTCTAATTTAGCAATTCCCAATTTGGGGATCAAAGTGAGTGTCGGAAGGATGTCGGCAGGTCTGATTTTGGCGGCATGCAAAATCCGCATTTACGCCATCCATGGTGATCAGACTGCCTTTAAGCCCTTAGCACCTCACTGCCATAATCCTAAAAAAGGATGGGCGGGTGTATTGATGAAGCGCAGTGGAATAGGATGAGTTGAAGTTGACTATAACGCTATTCCGTTCCACTCTATCGAAGTAATACTTGCTGAAGCCTTGTTTTTGCTCGATTACCGGATATTGTCTTTTTCGACAGCTTCGTCTAGGCGCTGCATGATGTCGGGGACCGCGCTGATGACTCGGTTCCAGCTTGGCATAAACGGTGTTTCCATTGGGCTGTCGAGAAATAAATCGCCTGCGCGCATAATATTGCGCGTAAACAACTCGACGGTTTTTTCTTCTTGGTGTCGGTCCAGCTTTAAGCCGTTGATACAGGCATCGTTGTAATAAGCTTCGATCGCGTCGAGTGCGGTTCGGTAATAGGTAGCTTTTAGGGTTCGGAACGTTTCTTTGTTAAAAATCACGCCTTGTGTTGCCAGTTTACGGTAAATCGCCTTAGCGATGTCGGTACTCATTCTGGAGAGCCCCTGGCTGGCATCTTCTTCCGATAGCTCTTGGTGTTTGTGATCGTAAGCATCGGCAATTTCGACCTGGCAGATATGGTTGCTGGAATGATTCCGATAGATTTCGGACAGTACGCCGATTTCTAGTCCCCAATCGCTCGGTATGCGAATCTCCTTGAGACTGTCGACGCGGGTTGCGAACTCCCCCGACAACGCATAGCGAAAGCTGTCCAAATAATTGAGATAATCCATATTTCCGATAACTTGTTTTAGCGCTCTGATCAGCGGTGTGACTAAAAGACGGCAAACTCGACCGTTTAATTTTTTATCGGCGACCCGGTAATAATAGCCTTTACAGAATTCATAATTAAAGCTGGGGTTTGCGACCGGATAAAACAGCCGAGCCGGCAGTTCCCGGTTATAGGTCAAAATGTCGCAGTCGTGCAACGCGACCGCTTCCGCTTGGCGCGAGGCGAGAACATAGCCGTAACAATACCAGACATTGCGCCCTTTGCCGGGTTCGATCGGTGCGAGCCCTTCTTCGGCAAGCAAGCGATCTATCGCTTGCAAATTCGGTCCGTCGTTCC
>SLIO01000243.1 GCA_007135635.1 Methylomicrobium sp.
AAAAAATGGGTAGAGTTACGATGACGATAAGAGTCAGGCCAATTTGGAAAAACATGGAATTGACTTCCATGCGGCCCAGGAACTTTGGGATGACCCTGATCTTCTCGAGTTCCCTGCCAAATCCGATAATGAACCTCGATTTCTTGTCATTGGCCGTATCGCGGCAAAGCACTGGTCGGCCGTTGTCACGTACAGTAATAAGAAAGTCCGTCTGATATCTGTCAGGCGATCACGCAAGAAAGAGGTAGAGTTATATGAAAGCTAAAGATTTCGATAAAAAATTTGATGAAGGAAAAGAAGATATTATTGACGATCTTGATCTTTCGCGTGGTCGTCGTGTCAACCAAATACAAAAACGTATCAATGTCGATTTCCCATCTTGGGTGGTCGAATCTCTAGATCGTGAAGCTGCCCGCATAGGTGTTACGCGACAATCAATTATAAAAGTCTGGCTGGTTGAGCGTCTAAAGGCTGAAGCTGCTAACAAGCCGCTGAATAATGACACATCAAACAACGCACATTAGCGGAGCATTAGGAAAAACGGAAAAACGGGGTCAAGCCTTACGTTTGACATTTGCCCTCCCCCTTTTTCCGCCTGTTTCACTACTCGACTCACTGTAGCGTAGCTCACACCAAAATATTCGCCCACTTGAGCCAGCGTATAGTGGCCGCTTAAATAGGCATGCGCCATGCTTTCATTGCGAGTTTTATAACGCTCGGCTAATACCCCCTGACGGGTTATTTAACCCATCCCCAACGTTTCCGGTTTGGCCTAAGCGTTTCGGCTTGCTTCGGCCACGGTTGAAACGTTTCGCACGGGTTGCAAACCCCATCCTGCCAAAGTGGGAAAACAAACGGGTGGTTTATAAAGGCGCCGGATAGGTATGAAGACAAACAAACGGCTTGATAACGAAAATTCGGCACACGAATATCTAAAAGGCAGCCGATTTTGCCATCAAACAACTCCGGCTAATGGTTTTCACTGATAAAAAAACGGCCATCACGGCCGTTTTTTTATCAGTGAAATCACCGAAAATCAAGCATAGGTCGGCTGAAACGCCTGCTCGGGATTCGCGACCGGACCGTTGCCGTCCCAATACGGCGATAGTTTCCGCAACGTCGCGACGATGCCCGGCATGACTTTCAAGACCTCGTCGACCTCATGCATCGTGTTGTAACGCGAGAACGAAAAGCGGATCGTGCCGTGCGCGGCGGTGTACGGAATATCCATCGCGCGCATCACATGCGAGGGCTCCAGCGAACCCGAGGTGCAGGCCGAACCGCTCGACGCGGCGATGCCGGCCTTGTTCAGCAGCATCAAGATCGCCTCGCCCTCGATGTATTCGAATGCGATATCGGTCGTGTTCGGCAGACGATTGTTAAGATCGCCGGTGATGAAAGAATGCGAAATTTGTTCAACGATGCCGCGCTCCAAACGGTCACGCATTGCCTTGACTTGGATGTTTTCGTATTCCATGTATTCCAGAGCCAATTCGCAGGCCTTGCCCAAACCGACGATAGAGGCTGAGTTTTCGGTGCCTGCGCGGCGACCGCGCTCTTGGTGGCCTCCTCGAAGCAGCGGACGAAAGCGTGTACCGCGCCGCAAGTACAGCACGCCGATTCCTTTTGGCGCATGCAGCTTGTGTCCCGAAATCGACAGCATGTCGATCTTGGTATCCTGCAGCATCATCGGAATCTTGCCGACCGCCTGCACCGCGTCGGTATGAAACATCACGCCGGCCGCATGGGCCATTTCGGCCATTTCCACGACCGGAAAGATCGTGCCGGTCTCGTTGTTCGCCCACATCACCGACACGATCGCGACCTGGTCGGACAGCATTTTCTTGTAGGCGTCGAGGTTCAAGCGGCCGCATTTGTCGACCGGCAGCTTGTGAATCGTGTAGCCTTCCTTTTCGAGATATTCGCACAGACTCAGTATCGCCGGATGCTCGACCGTGGTCGTGATGATTTCCTTCCTGTTCGGCTGCGCCTTGATCGCCGACAGAATCGCGGTCGAATCGGATTCGGTGCCGCACGACGTAAAGATGATTTCGGAGTCGTGCTCGGCGCCGATCAATTCCTGCACCTGTTGCCGCGCTTTCTTAAGCGCCCTGGCCACGCCGTCGGCGAATTTATGAATCGACGATGGATTGCCGAACTGCTCGGTAAAAAACGGCATCATCGCATCGACGACGAGGGGGTCTACCTTGGTCGTTGCATTGTTATCGAGATAAATATCGCTCATTGATCAGCCTCCAGCCGCGACCGCGACCTTCGACATTTGCGAAGCCGGAATCACGCGGATGAACTCGCCCAAGACTTCCATCAAACGCTGCTGAATACCGGCTATCGTCATTGCGGCCATTTGACAGCCGCTGCAAGCGCCGGTCATGTTGACATAGGCGGTGTTGTCGACGACATCGACCAGTTCGACGTCGCCGCCATCGGCCATCAACTGAGGACGCAGCGTTTCGAGTACTTCCTCGATTTTCTTGATGCGCTGCAGGTTGGTCAGCTGCTTTTTCTCCATCTCGACGGCTTCGATCGAAGCGGCATTGGGATCGAAGATCTCGCCGCGTTCCTTCAAAACCCGTTCGAGTATGCCCTCAATGTCCTCATGACACGCCGCGCAGCCGCCGCCCGCTTTCGTGAAATTGGTGACGTCCTCGACCGTGCGCAGTTTGTTGGCCCAAACCATTTCTTCAATCATCACTGCGTCGATCGCGAAACATTTGCAGATCAGAGCACCTTCTTCATGATCGTCCTTCCACTCCTCGCCTCGGTAATTCGCGACGGCAGCTTGCAAGGCTTCTCGGCCCATCACCGAACAATGCATTTTTTCCGGCGGCAGCCCGTCCAATTCGTTTGCAATGTCCTGATTACTGACTTTTAAAGCATCATCGAGAGTCATGCCTTTGATGATTTCGGTCAGCACCGACGATGAAGCAATAGCCGAACCACAGCCGAAGGTTTGGAATCCCGCATCTTCGATAATCTCGGTATCTTCGTTGACTTTCAAGGTCAGCCGCAGTGCATCGCCGCAACTGATCGAACCGACTTCGCCGATCGCATTCGCACCGGCTACGGCGCCGGCATTTTTCGGATTGAAAAAATGGTCTTTGACTTTCTCTGAATAATCCCACATGACTTTAGCCTCAGCGTTTCAAGAGCAGGTTTTAGGGGTGCCGCCGTTGTCGCCGGTAGTAAACGACGAACCGCACGCGCAGCTTTTCACTGCATTCGGATTGGTGAACTTGAAGCCGGAGCCGTCCAAACTGTCGACGAAATCGATCGACATACCGTCCAATTTCGGCAGACTAAGCGGATCGATGAATACCTTGACTTCGCCGCAATCAATGATGGTATCGTCTTGGCTTTCTTTTGCCTCCAAACGCAATCCATAGGACAAACCGGAACAGCCGCCGTCGGTTACTTCGATGCGTAGTCCGCCGGTCGGCTTGTCAGAACTACTGATGAATCGGCCCACCGCTTTGACGGCGCCTTCGGTTAA
>SLIO01000008.1 GCA_007135635.1 Methylomicrobium sp.
AGAAAACGCCTGCAATTGCTCGATGTGCCGACGCATCAACTCCACGAATTGACCGTCAGCCAACGCATCGCAAAAAGCCTGCATATCCATGCGCCGACCGACGGCATCGTGATACAAATCGGTGCCCGCGAAGGCCAATATGTCACGCCGGATACCGAGATCTTCACGCTAGCCGATATTACCAATGTCTGGGTTTATGCCGACGTTTACGAATACGAATTACCTTGGATCAGGCCTGGCGATCCGGCCGAAATCCGTTTGATCGGCGTTCCGGGACGCGTCTTCACAAGCCGAGTCGAGTTTATTTATCCCTATGCCGAGAAACAAACCCGCACCACCCGAATCCGCATGGTTCTCGATAACGCCGAAGGCTTATTGAAGCCGGAAATGTTTGCCGACGTGACAATATTGACACAAAAAGAATTCGATACGCTAAGCGTACCTAGCGAAGCAATCATTCGCTCCGGCACTCGGAACCAAGTATTCGTGGTCAGGGAGCCCGGCAAATTCGAACCCCGCAGGGTCAAGCTGGGCTTGGATTCGGATGGACAGGTGGCGATTGTCGACGGTCTTGAGGAAGGCGAAGAGATTGTCATCTCTGCGCAATTTTTGATCGACTCCGAATCGAAACTGCGCGAAGCGACGGCGAAAATGTTGGAAATACCGAAGCATTCTCAAACCGAATCGATGCCAGCGCTTCATGAAACGGGGGATCACAAGCATGATTGAAGCGATCATCGGCAGCGCTTTGAATAACCGCTTTCTCGTTTTATTGGCGTCCGTGATGCTGGCCATCGCCGGATTTTGGTCTTTCAAAACCATCTCGCTGGATGCGATCCCCGATTTATCCGACGTACAAGTCATCGTATTCACCGAATATCCGGGGCAGGCGCCGCAAGTCGTCGAAACCCAGGTAACCTATCCGTTGACCACGGCGATGCTGGCCGTGCCGAAGGCCAAAGTCGTCCGAGGCAGTTCCGATTTCGGATTATCGATCATCTATGTCATTTTCGAAGACGGCACCGATATTTATTGGGCGCGATCGAGAGTCCTGGAGTATTTGAACTATATCCGCGAACGTTTACCGCAAGGCATCAACCCGTCGTTGGGGCCGGATGCGACCGGAGTCGGCTGGGTCTATCAATATGCTTTGGTGGATAAAACCGGAACCCACGATTTAGCCGAGCTGCGCTCGATACAAGACTGGTATTTGCGTTATCCGTTGCAAACCGTGCCGGGCGTTGCGGAAGTCGCGTCGCTCGGCGGTTTCGTCAAACAATATCAAATCGAGATCGACCCGAATGCGCTGGCCGCTTACGGCATTTCGTTGGCGCAAGTCAAACAGGCTGTTCAACGCAGTAATAACGACATCGGCGGACGCTTGCTGGAAAAGGCCGAAACCGAATACATGGTCCGCGCGCCGGGCTACATCCGCTCCTTGGAAGATATCAAAACCATACCGCTCGGCGTCGATAGTAACGGCACACCAATCCGCATACAAGATGTGGCGCACGTTCAAATCGGCCCCGAGTTGCGCCGGGGCATCGCCGAACTGAACGGCGAAGGAGAAGTCGTCGGCGGCGTCGTGATCATGCGTTTCGGTGAAAACGCCCGGGCCACGATTCTCGGCGTGCGGGAAAAACTGGAAGAACTCAAACAAAGCCTGCCCGAAGGCATCGAAATCGTCTCGGTTTACGACAGAGGCGATTTAATCGAGCGCGCGGTCGATACATTATATAAGGCCTTGTCTGAGGAGCTAATCATCGTCTGTATTCTGGTCGGTTTATTTCTGCTGCACCTACGCTCGTCGCTGGTGATCGTGATCACCCTGCCGCTGGCCGTGCTGATTGCCTTTATCGTCATGAAACTGCAAGGGCTCAACGCCAACATCATGTCGCTGGGCGGCATCGCCATCGTGATAGGCGACATGGTCGACGGCGGCATTGTTATGGTCGAAAACGCCCATAAGCATCTGGCCGAAGCCGCCGAAAAAAAACAGGCCGAGTTGACGCGCCAAGAACGCTGGCAGGCCATTTCCGCCGCATCAAAGGAAGTAGGGCCGTCGCTATTTTTTTCATTGATGGTTATCACCGTCTCGTTCCTGCCCATTTTCGTGATGCAAGCTCAGGAAGGCCGCATGTTCAGCCCACTCGCCTTCACCGCGACTTACGCAATGGCCGCGGCGGCCATCTTGACAATAACCGTCGTACCGGTCTTGATGGGCTATTGCATTCACGGCAAAATCATTCCCGAATACAAGAATCCGGCCAACCGCTTACTGCATTCCCTCCATTCGCCGGTCTTGAAACTGGCGATGCGCTATCGCGGCGCCAGTTTGCTCATCGCATTGCTGCTGCTGGCCAGCACGCTTTACCCATTATCCAAACTGGGTAGCGAATTCATGCCGCCGCTGGATGAAGGCGATATTTTGTACATGCCGACCACATTCCCGGGCATTTCGATTACTAAGGCGCGGGAGCTGTTGCAACAAACCGATAAAATACTAAAAACCTTTCCTGAGGTGGATCATGTCTTCGGCAAAGTCGGACGCGCCGAAACCGCGACCGACATGGCCCCGCTATCGATGATCGAAACGATCGTCCATCTAAAGCCCCGAACGGAATGGCCAAACCCCGGCAAAACCAACCCGGAACTCGTCGCCGAAATGGACCGAGCCATCCGCTTTCCCGGCATGGCCAACGCCTGGACAATGCCGATCAGAAATCGCATCGACATGTTGTCGACCGGCATCAAAACGCCGGTCGGCATCAAAGTGTCCGGCCCTGACCTCACTGTGTTACAAGCCATCACCGAACGCATCGAACACGAATTGAAAACACTGCCGGATACCCTGTCGGCGATGGGTGACCGCGCGGTGGGCGGCTACTATCTGGATTTCACTATCGACCGCGGCGAGGCGGCCCGCTACGGCTTAACCGTCGGCGATATACAAGACGTGATACAAAGCGCGATCGGCGGAGAAAATATCACGCAAACGGTGGAAGGATTGGAACGCTATCCGGTCAATCTGCGTTATCCGCGCGAACTGCGAGACGATCAGGAAAACCTCAAGCGCGTACTGATACCGACACCTCAAGGCTCGCAAATCCCGTTGGCACAAGTCGCCGCCATTGAATTGAATCGCGGACCGCCCAGCATCAAAAGCGAGGATGCCCGTCCCAACACCTGGATCTATGTCGACATCAAAACCTCCAACATCGGCGGTTATGTCGAACAGGCCAAGCAAGCGCTCGCACAGCGGGTCGAAATTCCTCAAGGCTACACCGTCAGTTGGTCGGGCCAGTTTGAGTATATGGAAAGAGCGGCGCAACGATTGCGAATCGTAATTCCGTTGACACTGTCGCTGATTCTGTTGCTATTGTATTTTTCGTTCAAAAATTTTGTCGAGCCGGCCATCGTGATGTTAACGATTCCTTTCGGTCTGATCGGCGGCATTTGGATGGTCTACTGGTACGACTTCAATCTATCGGTAGCCGTTTATGTCG
>SLIO01000474.1 GCA_007135635.1 Methylomicrobium sp.
CAATTGCGTTAATTTCCCTACAGGCCGAGAGTACGGCTTTAGCCCTAGCCCTACCCGGCCTGAGTTGCTTTAACGGCATCAATCGAGTCTAAATTCTGAGAAAAAAGCTATGAAGAAATCCACAAAAGGCTTTACGCTAATTGAATTAATGATCACTGTTGCAATAATCGGCATTTTAGCCGGCATTGCTTATCCGAGTTATCAAGACAGCGTCAGAAAATCCCGGCGGGCCGACGCTAAAGCGGCTTTGATGGGATTAAGCAATGCGATGGAGCGACATTTTACCGAGACGAATAGTTATATAGGTGCTGCTGTCGGATGCTCTCCCAATCCTGGAATTTATTGTGTACCCCCTCAGACCGCGAATTTTTATAACATAACCATTAATGCTGCCACGGCAGCTACTTTCACGATACAAGCAGCGCCGACCGGAACACATACCGATCCACGTTGCGGTACCTTATCGCTTACGCATACGGGAGTAAGGGGCGAAACGGGAACCGGTACGGTAGCGGAATGCTGGTAACAAAGGCGTTTTTTCCGGTTCCCAAGGTCCTCCGCTCGCCGATCCGCTGTTTCCTAATCGCTGTTTCCCAATCTCCAGCTTGGGAAACCCGTACGCGAAGCTCTAGCTTTGCAAAGCAAAAAACAGTTCCCATGATGGGTTTCTGCTTCGCTGCTACAGCGCTGGATATAACGCGGATCCCTTCTGGTAAGCCGAATAAGTCAAATTAGGCGTTAGCCGTAACATGGACCTTCGCTACTGGTTCACAGGCCGTTAAATTATGAAAACCACGAAATATTTTGAATATATGCGTCTTGTCTTAGGCCCGACCGATCGATAATTGAGGAAGAGTGGATCCATTATGTTATAGATAATCCGGAAAAAGAGTTCATACAAGATGACGGACGAATTCGCAGATGGGCCGCTATCTCGGATATAGACAATCGTTATTTAAGGGTTGTACTGCTCGAAGATAAAATAACAGTACATAATGCATTTTTCGACCGGAGTTATAAGTCATGAAAATGAATTATTTTGACGATACGGATACGTTGTATATTGAGTTTCGGGAAAGTGATATCGTTGAAACAAGAGAGCTTGATGCGAATACGTTGCTTGATCTCGATTCAAAAGGAAATATTGTTGCAATAACTGTTGAACACGCTAGTAATAGGACAGATGTTCATCATCTTTCTTTATTAGGTTTAGACTTGGTTGCTTAGAGACCTGGCCGGGTAGGTCGGGGCATGACCCGTATTGATTCTTTTTACCCAAATAGGCGTAAAATGACCGCTCCAGAAATCACTTCGATTTTAGCGTTATGACCGAATCCGCTCCGGACGAATACGATAGTCCTTGGAAAGAAGCCGTCGAGCGCTACTTTCCGGAATTCATGGCGTTTTATTTTGCGGATGCCGCGAATCTGATTGATTGGAATCAGGCCTATACGTTTTTAGATCAAGAATTACGCGCGGTCGTTCGGGATGCGACATTAGGGAAACGCTTCGTCGATAAATTGGTCCAAGTGACGTTGCTCAATGGCGATGAGCAATGGGTTTATATTCATGTCGAAGTGCAGGGGTCAAAACAAACCCGTTTTGCCAAGCGCATGTTTACTTATAATTACCGGATTTTTGACCTTTATGATCGTCCCGTGGCAAGTTTGGCGGTGTTGGCGGACGAGCATCCCGGTTGGAAGCCCGATCGTTTCGGCTATAGCGTACTGGGCAGCGAGACTTCGATTCGGTTTCCGGTTGCCAAGATTACCGATTACCATGATCGCTTGGAAACATTATTGACTCTGCATAATCCATTTGCGATCGTGACGGCGGCCCATATTTTGACTCAGCAAACGCGAGGCGATGATAGTTTCCGCTTTCAGGCCAAATGGCGTCTGATACGCTTGCTTTATGAGCGGGGCTGGGACAAGCAGCGTGTCATTGATCTATTTCAGGTGATCGACTGGATGATGAGATTGCCGAAAGATCTGGAGCGGGATTTGTGGCATAACATTAATGAACTCGAGGAGTGCGGCAAAATGCAATATATATCAAGTGTGGAACGTATTGGTATCGAAAAAGGCATGGAAAAAGGTATGGAAAAAGGCATGGAAAAGGGAAAATTGGAAGCGGAGCAAAATACATTGCGGCGCCAAATTTCCCGCCGGTTCAAAACCTTACCCGCTTGGGCTGACGAACGGATTGCACAGGCAAGTCAAAGTGAATTAGAGCAATGGCTGGACAACATTATCGATGCGCCTTCGATAGAAGCGGTGTTCGAGTCCGATAATTTGACGCATTAATAGCTGGATTTCGTAACGCTTGGTGATAGATTTTCGATTGCGCAATTGGATCTAGCGACTTAGGATTTGATCGAATATATACCCATCGCAGATCAAAATTCGGCGCCGAATTTAGGATTATCGCAATCCAATATTGTCTGCAACCTTGATAGAAACAAACCGATGAACAAACTCAAAGTTTTAATTACCCGTAAATGGCCCGCCTCGGTCGAAACCAAACTCAAACAATTGTACGACGTCTCGCTCAACGAAGACGATCGCCCCTTGACACCCGACGAATTGAAATCGGCTTTACAAAACTATGACGCAGTATGCCCTTCGGTTTGCGACTCGCTACCCGCCGAGGTGTTGAACACGCCTAACAAACGCTGCAAAATTCTCGGCAATTTCGGGGTCGGCTACAACCATATCGATATCGCCGCCGCGAAAGCGAATGGTCTCGTCGTTACCAATACACCGGGCGTATTGACACAAAGCACCGCCGATATCGCAATGACTCTATTACTGATGTCTGCCCGACGCGGCGCGGAGGGCGACCGTCTCGTGCGTGCCGGCAAATGGTTAGGCTGGTGTCCGACGCACATGCTGAGCAGCGACGTGACCGGCGCAACGTTAGGCTTAATCGGCTTCGGTCGCATCGCAATCGCAACCGCGCGCAAAGCCCATCACGGTTTCGGCATGAAAATCGTTTTTTTCAATCCGAGCGCACCGGACCCATCCGTGATCGAAGAACTCCAAGCGACCCGTTGCGACTCAGTCGAGGAAATCATGAGAAACGCCGATTATATCTCCCTGCATTGCCCCGGCGGGCCCGGCACCCAACACCTGATCGACGACAAGATGATTCGCTTGATGAAACCGAGCGCTCATTTGATCAACACCGCGCGCGGCGATGTGGTCGATAGCAAGGCTTTAATCGACGCATTGCGGGAAAAGCGAATTGCCGGCGCCGGTCTGGATGTTTATGAAGGCGAGCCGAATATCGACCCCGAATTTTTGACGCTTGAAAACGCCACGCTATTGCCGCACCTAGGTAGCGCAACGCTTAGTACACGCACCGCGATGGGAGAAAAAGTGTTGGCTAATTTGGCCGCGTTTTTCGATGGACGCGAACCTGAAGACAGGGTTGCCTAACCCGGCTATGGCTAAAGACTGCCAATATTCAGCCAACGGAAGAGAGACGGAAGAGAGACGGAAG
>SLIO01000225.1 GCA_007135635.1 Methylomicrobium sp.
AGCCCCCATGGATGGGTTTACGGCGGTCCTCGATAGACACATCCCATACCTCTTATTCTTAGACGGTTTTTCAATCAAAAGGGAGTATAATTACGCCGTCCATCCCTCTGCTTATGCAGAATGTGGAATCATAATCTAGGTAACAGAATCCTGTACGAGCCTTGCATAACTCATACAGGTGTATCCATGTTTTTCTAAAAAATTACGACTGTATTATCAGGCACTAGCCGTTTAACGCAATCTCCGCTATTTATTCAACCGTAACCGACTTCGCCAAATTTCTAGGCTGGTCGACATCGGTGCCTTTCAAAACCGCAACATGATAGGACAACAATTGCAGCGGTATCGTGTAAATGATCGGCGATATTTCGTTTTCAACCGGTGGCATTTTAATAATTTGAACGTTGACATCGTTTTCGGCCGCCAAAGTTTCGTCCATGAACACGATCAATTGACCGCCTCGGGCGCTGACTTCCTGTATGTTCGATTTGAGTTTTTCGAGCAGGCTATTGTTCGGCGCAACCGTAATCACCGGCATTTCCGCGTCGATCAGGGCCAACGGTCCGTGTTTCAATTCGCCCGCCGGATAAGCTTCGGCGTGAATATAGGAAATCTCCTTAAGCTTCAATGCGCCTTCCATCGCGATCGGGTAATGCGTCCCACGACCTAAAAATAATGCATGCTGTTTTTCGGCGAACTGCTCGGACAATTGCTTGATCTTGTCGTCCAATTGCAGAACCGCTTCGATTTTTCCAGGCAGACTGAACAGCTCAGAAGAAATTTTGTTTTCCATCTCATTAGTCAGTCCGAAGCGCCGTCCTATCGCAATGACTAAAAGCAACAAAGTCGCCAATTGCGTCGTGAAGGCTTTCGTCGATGCGACGCCAATTTCCGGGCCTGCACGGGTCATCATCACCAAGTCGGATTCTCTGACTAGCGAGCTTTCCGGAACATTACAGATCGCCAGCGAATATTTTGCACCGAGTTTTTTGGCTTCTTGCAATGCGGCCAAGGTATCGGCGGTTTCACCGGATTGCGAAATCGTCACGACCAATGTGCCGGGCGGGACGATTGGTTTACGGTAGCGATATTCGCTGGCCACTTCGATATTACAAGGTACCTTGGCTAATTTTTCGAACCAATAACGGGCAACTAAACCGGCATGATAGCTAGTTCCACAAGCGAGTATCTGTATCGATTCGATCTGATCGAATACCTCGCTGGCATTATGGCCGAAGGCGTTTTCCTGCAGACGATTATCGATGAAGCGTCCTTCGAGCGTCTCGGAAATCGCCCAAGGTTGGTCGTAGATTTCCTTGAGCATGTAATGGCGGTAGAGGCCTTTTTCGACCGAATCGGCCTTGAGTTGGCTCTCTTTGATCGGCCGATCGACCAGGTTATCGTCCTTATCGTAAATGACGACTTTATCGATCGTAATTTCGGCAACATCGCCGTCTTCGAGAAACATAAAACGCTGCGTGACCGGCAGCAGCGCGGCAACATCGGAGGCGATAAAATATTCGCCGATGCCGACTCCGATCACGAGCGGGCTACCTTTTCTACAGGCAATCAAGGTATTCGGGTGGTCTTTGCCAACCACGCCTAACGCATAGGCACCTTCGAGTTTTTTGATCGATTGCTTGACCGCGCCGAGCAGATTGTCAGTGCTTTCCAAAGCTCCATATATTTCGTTGACGATCACTTCGGTATCGGTTTCGGAGGTAAATTCATAACCGACCGCTTTCTGATTATTTCTCAAATGTTCATGATTTTCGATGATGCCGTTATGCACGACAGCCACTTTGTCGCGGCATATATGAGGATGAGCATTCGCGGTACTCGGTTTGCCATGCGTCGCCCACCGCGTATGGGCAATACCGATATGGCCTTGTATCGCATCCTGAGCGATCAAGGCTTCCAAGCCTCTAACCTTGCCAACCTCGCGTTTGCGATACAGCTGACCATCTTCGACAACAGCCAATCCGGCCGAATCGTAACCGCGATATTCAAGGCGCTTCAGGCCTTCGATCAATATCGGCACTACATTACGTTGCGCAATTGCGCCCACGATTCCGCACATGTTATTTCTCCTTTTTTACCGGCCTTTGCCAGGTTGGGATAGTGGTTTGTTTCGCACGCGACAGAGTCAATTGCTCCGGCGGCGTGTCTTTCGTAATCGTCGACCCTGCGCCTATCGTCGAATTTTTACCGATTGTAACCGGCGCGACCAATTGCGAATTCGAGCCAATAAATGCGCCATCTTCGATCACGGTCTTGAACTTATTAACGCCGTCGTAATTACAGGTGATCGTGCCGGCACCGACATTGACGCCGCTGCCGATGACGCTGTCTCCGATATAACTCAAATGGTTGATTTTACTGCCGACCGCGACTGTTGATTTTTTAATTTCGACGAAATTGCCGACATGAACATTATCGGCTAACTTGGCGTCGGGTCTTAGCCGTGCAAAAGGTCCGATACGGCTAGCTTTACCGACTTCAGCATTTTCGATCACGCAATTCGGCAATATTTCGACATTATCGTGAATGATCGAGTTTTTTATAAGCGTATTTGCGCCGATTGTTACATTACTGCCTATGTTAATGCTACCTTCGAGAATAACATTGATGTCGATTTCGATATCGGTACCCAAATGCTCGATGCTTCCCCTGATGTCGAAACGCGCAGGATCTCTCAATGTAACTCCGCGCTCCATTAACCTATTCGCCTGCTCAATTTGATAAACTCGCTCCAGATGCGCCAATTGCATACGATTGTTGACGCCCAACACCTCGTCCTCGGTTTCGGCTTGCGATGTAACAATGTCGATACCGTCATTGACAGCCATTTCGATGATGTCGGTTAGATAATACTCGTTTTGTGCATTATTATTCTGCAAACGGCTTAACC
Organism: Methylomicrobium sp.; assembly: GCA_007135635.1. Lineage (GTDB taxonomy): Bacteria > Pseudomonadota > Gammaproteobacteria > Methylococcales > Methylomonadaceae > Methylotuvimicrobium. The sequence goes on from SLIO01000225.1 coordinate 2,912, forward strand.
ATTTTTTCAATTGCTCGCCATTCAATGCCATGATACCGGTATTGCCTTCTTGTATCGCTTTTTCTTCGGGAGATGCGTCTTTTTCTTCGACGATTTTCAAAACTTTATTTTCGATATCGCGCACGATGCGGCCGTACCCCGTGGGTTTGGATAACACGACCGTTAATAATGCCAAGGCATTGCTACCTGCGTCGGCAATTAACGTTTCGATCGTCGACAGCTTCAATAAAGGCACATCCCCATATAAAATCAGCACGGTATCGTCATCATCGACATAATCGATGGCTTGCTGCACAGCATGTCCCGTGCCTAATTGCTGAACTTGCTCGATCCACTGAGCATCGAGGTGAATCAAATGATTTCTAACTTGTTCCGCACCGTGTCCGTAAACAATATTTACCCGATTATCGGCCAGTTGTTTACTGGTATCGTATACATGTTCCAGTAAAGGCCTTCCGGCCACTCGATGTAAAATCTTCGGCATTTCGGAACGCATACGCGTTCCTTTGCCCGCTGCTAAAATAATAGTCGTTAATTTCATTGTTTCATTTCCTTTACCCAGTCTTAACAAATATAGTACCTATGGCA
>SLIO01000292.1 GCA_007135635.1 Methylomicrobium sp.
GCGCTGCGCTTGTTGTTTCGCGATAGCCGTTCCGGTGAACTCACGATATTGATTGCCGCGCTGATCATTGCCGTGACCAGTTCGACCGCGATCACGCTGTTCGCTGATCGTCTGCATCGGACAATGACCTTGCAGGCCGCCGATTTTCTCGCGGCCGATTTGGTGATCGCCAGTCCCGAACGCATTCCCGAAGAATGGTTGGAAAAGGCTCTCGATTTCGGTTTGAGTCGTTCGGAAACCGCCGAGTTTTCGAGCGTCTTGATCGAAAACGACGAATTGCTTCTTGCCGGTGTCAAGGCGGTCAGCGCCCGTTATCCGTTACGCGGTTTATTAAAGGTCACCGGCGCCGACTTAAGCGACGAGCAAACCGTGTCGTCCGGGCCGGAGCCAGGTTCGGTATGGGTCGAAAAACGGGTACTGTCGGCACTTCATTTGCAGATCGGTGATGCCTTGACGGTCGGCGAAAAAGCTTTAACGATTAGCCATATCGTGACTTACGAACCGGATAAACGTGGCGATTTTTACAGCCTGTCGCCGCGGGTCATGATGCATGCCGACGACTTGCCGGCCACACGCGTGATTCAACCGGGCAGTCATGTGCATTATTTCTTTCAGTTCGCCGGCGAAGCGCCAGGCATCATGGCATTCAACCGCTGGGTCAAGCCGCAACTGAATCCGTCACAGCGCATCATGGATATTCATCAGGACCGTCCTGAAGTCGGTAATGCATTGAATCGGGCCGAGCGTTACTTGGGATTATCAAGCATCGTCGTGATTTTGATTGCCGGTGTCGCGATTGCCGCCGCAACGCGCCGGTATAGCGAGCGGCATTTCGATGCCACGGCGGTTTTGAGATGCTTAGGGTTGAAGCAAAAAGAAATTTTATGGCTATACGGTAGCCAATTTTTTATTCTCGGAATGCTGGCCAGTGCCATCGGCTGCCTTCTGGGCTGGTTTGCGCAAGCCGGGCTATTTCATCTTTTGCATGATTTACTACCGGATACGATCGCCTCGCCGAGTTTGTTTGCGGTATTTTTCGGTTTCGCGACGGGCATGGCGGTGTTGTTGGGTTTTGCTCTGCCGCCGCTGCTGAGACTCAAGCGAGTGTCGCCGCTACGCGTGTTGCGCCGCGATCTGGAGCCATTACCGTCTGCGGCTTGGTTGATTTACGGTTTGGCCATCGGTATTATCGCTGTTTTGATATGGCGTTATACCGAGGATTTTAAAATGACCGCCATCATTATCGGTGTCGGCCTAATCGCATTGCTCGTATTGGGCAGTGCGGTTTACGGAATCCTTTGGGCCTGTCAAAAATTGTTGCCCGGTTTACCGCTAACTTGGCGTTTCGGCGTGCAAGGCTTAATTCGTAACCGGCAGGCATCGGTTAGTCAAATTTTGGCATTTAGCATCACGCTGGTGGCGATGACCTTGAGCTTCACGGTCAGAAACGATTTATTGACCGATTGGCAACGTCAGTTACCGGAACAGGCGCCGAACCATTTTGTGTTGAATATTTTTCCCGAGCAGCAGACCGGTTTTCAGCAAGATTTGGATAACCAAGGTCTTACCGGCAGCCGCTTTTATCCGATCGTTCGTGGACGGCTCGTCCAAATCAACGGCATTCCGGTGCAGAAAATCGTCAGTAAGGACTCCCAAGGAGAACAAGCCACGCACCGCGACTTGAGCCTAACCTGGTCGGAACAGGTACCCGATGAAAACAAGATCCTGTCCGGCCGATGGTGGACGGATGACCGGCCGGGCTTAGTGTCGATCGAACAAAAACTGGCTTCGAGTCTAGATATCGAGCTCGGCGATAAGTTGACCTTTACGATCGGCAGCGAACAATTGCAAGCGGAAGTCGTCAGTATTCGCAGTGTTAAATGGGACACGATGAAGCCTAATTTTTACATGGTTTTTTCGCCGGGGACATTGAACGGATTTGCCAGCACCTCGATGACCAGCTTTTATTTAAAAAAAAAAAAAAAACATTTCTTGAATGAATTGGTCAAACGCTACCCGAGTGTGACAGTGCTGGAAGTGGATTTGATTCTTAAGCAGTTCCAAACAATCTTGGCGCAGTTGACGCAGGCTATCAATTATTTGTTATATTTCGCGTTGCTGGCAGGTTTTACCGTGCTGTTCGCGGCGGTTCAAGCCGGGTTAGACCAACGTATTCATGAAGGTGCGCTGATGCGGACGCTAGGGGCGCATCGGTTTTTTTTACGGAAAACGCATGTGATCGAATTTGCACTATTGGGTTTTAGTGCGGGCATTTTGGCAATCGGCCTGTCCGAAATCGTGCTTTTTGCGTTATACACACAAGTGCTGCATTTGAATTACCAACCCAATTTTCTGCTATGGTTGGTCATGCCTACACTTAGTGGCTTTTTTATCGGACTCGCAGGTTTCTGGGGCGTTAGGCAAGTAGTCGACAAACCGCCTGTATCCGTTTTACGGGAACTTTAATCAATATGATTCATTCTTTATTCATATACAACGTTTTATTTTTGCTCCAGCTATAAACTCAACAAAGAGGTATATTTATGAAAAAATCGACACTTGGAATCACCATGATCGGCGGACTGTTACTATCGGCTTGTGCCACCCAAACCAGTTGGACGCCCACGGTCGATACTTACGATAGCCCCAATGCTTATCGCTTGAATCAAGACTTGTACGAATGCGATCAACTTGCTCGTCAAGCGGCAGGCGGGACTGTTAAAGAAACCGCGATCGGCACCGGCGTTGGCGCAGCAATTGGCGCAGCGGGCGGTGCCGTGGTTGGTGCTTTTACCGGCAGCCCCGGAACGGGAGCTGCGATCGGCGCGGCGGCAGGCGGTTTCGGCGGTGGTGCTAAACAAGGCTTCGAAGCCGAAGAAGCCTTCAAAAGAGCTTTCCGTAATTGCTTACGTCAACGTGGCCATCGCGTCGTGAATTGATCGGTTAATTGCTGTCCCAACATTCCTTAGAGGCAAGAATAGCTTGCCTCTAAGGTAATTCCTAAGAAATAACCTCCGTTACTTAGCCGGATTGCCCGGTTACGATTCTTTTGGGTATCGGCTAGTCCGGCTTTGGCTAAAGATATCTCTTCGAAGCCATCCTGCCGTATGCTGTTTCCGTCCCTTCTCGTCCTTTTTGCCTGTTGTCGAAAAAATTCGAACGATTTCCGTATTTCTACCATACTTTCGGGTAAATCCGGACAATCTAAAAGGTCACTAAAAATTAACTGATGGCGATAAATTGCTAGCAATTCCCAATTTGGGAATGAAAGAGGGCGTGGGGTTTGTTTCGAGGATGCCGACGTTAAGCCTCCAGTAATGGGTTCACGGCGTTCCTCGACAAACACACCTCATGCACTATACACGGCGAAAATGCTCAAACAAGGAATCTCTGAAAAATTGCATTGCTCGTTTACTCTATTTTTGTCGGATCAATGATTAGCGGAATCAGTTTGAAATGAACCCAACTTCATAAGGCGCATCAATAAAATAAAAAAAA
>SLIO01000144.1 GCA_007135635.1 Methylomicrobium sp.
AAAATTTCGGACTTGAAGAAAACCTGCCTAACGGCCGGCGTTCATGTCAAAAAAGGTGAAATTCTTCGTGCCGGACTACATTTACTAACGAAATTGGACATTGAAAGTCTTAAACAGGCTTTGGAGCAAGTCGAAAAAGTTAAAACCGGGCGGCCAAGCGCTTCTGAATCTTAGCCGGTAAAGTTAGTTAATTATTGAGTATAAAGGGAGTAATTGGTTTTAACTCAATTGTCTTTTTATCATGCTAGTGTGTTGGGATGCTGAGTAAAGAACTATACCGTTGGCTGTCATGACCGGAGTTAAATTCCCTGAACTCGACCATTTAGAACGCATTATTGATCAACTCGGTACACGTGCCCAAACAGAGGTGATTGCGCGGATTCAATGCAGGGAGCATGAGTTTCCGATACATTGCATTAGCATCGGAGCGAAAGGGCCCGATGTGCCCGTTCTGGGTTTTTTCGGAGGTGTGCATGGACTCGAAAAGATCGGTTCCGAGGTGATTTTGTCTTACCTTCAAACCGTCGCTCAATTGCTGGATTGGGATCGTGAATTGTTGACCCGCCTTGAGCAATTGCGATTGGTATTCGTACCTATCGTGAATCCGGTTGGCGTTTATCTCGGTACTCGTTGTAATGGCAACGGCGTCGATTTGATGCGCAACTCGCCTGCCGAAGGTGCGGGCAAACGTCGCCTGTATAGCGGGCATCGAATCTCGGCACGACTGCCTTGGTATCGAGGTAATAAAGTGACAATGGAGTTGGAAGCGCAGGCTTTGTGTAGCGTCGTTGAACGCCACCTTTTCAACTCGCCCTTATCGATTGCGCTTGATTTGCACTCGGGGTTCGGTGTTCGGGACCGCTTGTGGTTTCCGTATGCATCAAAAAAAACGCCTTTTACTTTTATTGCAGAAACCGTGGCCTTAAAGGAACGCTATGACCTTTGTTATCCTCAGCATATTTATACGATTGAGCCGACTTGCAAGGAATACGTGATTAATGGCGATTTGTGGGATTATTTATTCGATGAGTTCATTGAAAGGTTTGGTACCGAGCGGCTATTTCTTCCGTTTACGTTGGAGATGGGGTCATGGACTTGGTTGCGCAAAAACCCGATACATCTCTTTCAGAAACACGGGTTGTTTCATCCGATCTTACCGCATCGCCGGGAGAGAATTCTAAGGCGGCACTTCTTGCTGTTCGACTTTCTTCAACGAAGCCTATTGTATCCGGAACATTGGGCAAAACTTGATCAGCAACAAAAACAACATAATAAAAATAAAGCATTAGGTCTTTGGTATGGATGAGGCGCTCGGAAAACATTGGATTCTGCTTAGAGGCCTGGCTAGGGAGTCCGCGCATTGGGGCGATTTTGTACCGCTATTGCAAGATGCATTTCCGGCATCCCGTATCACCTTGATCGATTTGCCCGGGACGGGTTGCTATTATCGAAAAGTCAGTCCGTGTTCGATACGAGCGATAGTAGAAAGTGTTCGTGGTGACGCACTCGCGAAAGGCTTGCTGGAAAAGCCTGTCTCTATTCTGGGGCTTTCACTCGGCGCGATGGTTGCCTGGGAATGGTTGAGTCGTCATCCCCGCGAAATTGCAGGAGCGGTATTGATGAACACCAGCTTTGCCGGTCTAAGCCCATTCTATCGGCGTTTGCGTCGGCAAAGTTATTGCGATTTTGTTAAAATGGCGTTGACTAGCGATATTTATCGGCGGGAGGTCGGTATTGTTCGGTTGGTAAGCAATCGGAAAGATCGTTATGAGGCGACAATCGAGGAATGGTCGCGGATACAAAAAGCACGGCCGATCTCCACTAAAAATGCTTTACGGCAGATTGTCGCGGCAGCGACTTATAAGCCAAGCAATAGCAAGCTGCATCAGCCGGTTTTGTTATTGAACGGGCAGGGCGATCGTCTGGTATCGCCTTCTTGCACTGCAGCCATCCAAAATAAATGGGATTTAGAATGTCGCAGCCATCTATGGGCAGGACATGATTTGACTCTCGACGACGGCGAATGGGTGGCGACGCAAATGCAGGATTGGGTATCCCAAAAAGAAAGCAATCAAAAGCCATCAAGTATAAATGCACAGAAAAGGGGTCAGGTTAAATTTAATAATTAAACCTGACCCCTTTACCTTTCTATTTCCTAAAATACCCTGACTGGGCTCGCTAAAAGGAACGGATGCCTAGCTTAAGGTGTTTTTGACAGCAACCAAAGTGTTTTGTCGTCATTAACGCACTGCAACCATTTGCCATTGATCCCTAGGTTCGCTTTAGGCCATTTACCATTTGCAATCTTGACAGTATCGCCGTAACACAGGTCATCCCCTGAGCTATTGCTTTGGGCATTGGTTTTCATCACTTTCCACTGCTGTTTTTTATTAGTGCTTTTTTTATCGTAGTATACATTTCCAATATCTGAACAATACATATGATGATAGCCGCCTGTCGCAATGGTGCGGTCACTGGTAACAATCCTTACCAATGAATTATTTTTCAGAGTGTTACCCGACCATTCCAAAATAAGGTGCGCCGAACCGCCTGTGTTACCGACTGTTCCACACGGCCAATTTAAATGTGTTTGGGGATCGCCGATCACGGTTTTTGCATGTTTAAACCAAATTTTAGATGTATTTGTAATTACCTCTGGTTTCGGTTTTGGCTCTGGAGTTGGTTCACTGATATGGCCTGACTGATCAACAACAATTTTTGCGTCTGTGCGAGGTACTGCATCTGCAATAGGGGTAATTTTGTTGGTTCGAATAGAAATATAATAAAGCGCCTCATCACCTTTTCGTGCAAACACGTTGTGACTTAAGGGCGCAATTTCCAGTTCACCAGCTTCTATAAATCCACTCCATTGGAAGGTCGTTTCTTGATGTTGTTCATAGTATTGACGAAGCTTAGACTTATATTCTGATTCTGTTTTATACCCTATATCGATAGGGATTTCTGGGATTGGGCTCTTGACATTTCCACTGAGCATAAAGCGATAATATTGTTCAAATTCAGTTTCAGAAACGATGTGAGTTTTAGTTTGGATAAGGTGCGATTGGTTTTCCGCTACTATCACCCAAATCGGCGTTTCCATTCGATTGACCACATCAACAGTTTTATTAGTCATGACTTTTCCTCTGATAAGCTTCAAATTTAACTCCTGAAAATAATGAGCCTTAGCTAAAGTCTCGTTTAATTCAGGAATAAGAGATCTTTTGAGTTTGCTGCAAGGTATGAAATAAACATACATTGATTAAAATGTGAACACAAAAATGTTTCATGCACAAAGCTTTGGAAAGATTTTGTTCGGCGCTGGCTTGCGGACTGTTCAGATTCAAAAAATCGCACCAACTCTGCTTGGTATCTTGTTAAAGGGGCGCTATCTTTGTAAACGAACCCAGTGTGTAAATCCCCCTGTGTCAGACTAGTTGTCGCCTCTAAAATTTTATAGAGGTAAAAAATGCAAACCCGTTATAGTGAAGAATTTAAA
>SLIO01000410.1 GCA_007135635.1 Methylomicrobium sp.
GACAAACCAAACCCTTATACAGAGGACTGTTCGCAACGATATCGAGTGCTTTTTCAGCCGCCGCGCTTCCGTCATAGGCGAGCATGATACGTTCAGGCGCTTTGAACGCATCGTTGACAACTAGTATCGGCTTGTGCAACGAACGGATTATCGATTCCAGTTTCGCGCCGATCTTGTCGGGTTGATTTTCGTGGACTTTACCGCGAAGTCCAATCACTAATACTCGCGTGACATCTTCCAGTTCGATCAAAGCTTCGACCAGACTGCCGTGCCGCTGAGTCAGGATCGGATCGCTAATTGCGGATTGCATGACACGTTGTTTGGCGGTTTCGAGCAATAACTTGCCTTGCTGCAGACGCAATTTGATACGCTGCTGATCCAATTGCGTAATTTCTTCCAACAATTCGTCGCGACTGTCTAGACCGATATTGCCGGACAGATCGGACATTGTCGCGGTCTCGGGATGGTGGTCTATCGTGTGTAGTAGTTTCAGCGGCACCTCGACGCGCTGCGCGATCCAGGCAGCGTAATCGCAGACCGCTTCAGTCAACGCCGAACCGTCGATACACGCCAGCACTCTATTTTCGTTATTATTCATCAGTGTCCTCCCATGATTTTTTCGATTTCATCCGGCTTGTCGTGCACGCCGAAACGGTCGACGATCGTAGTGGTCGCTTCGTTCATGCCGATGATTTCGACTTCAGCGCCCTCGCGCCGGAACTTGATCACGACCTTATCCAATGCCGTGACCGAGGTTATATCCCAAAAATGCGCGCGATGTAAATCGATGACGACTTTCTCGGCCGCTTCCTTGAAATCGAACGATTGGATGAATTTCTCGGCCGAATTGAAGAACACCTGCCCGACCACGCGATAGATTCTGACGCTTTGATCGTCATCGGTTTCCGATTCGACATATAGAAAATGACTGATCTTGTTGGCGAAGAACAGCGCCGCCAACAACACGCCGACGAACACGCCGATCGCGAGATTGTGCGTAAAAACAACCACGATCACGGTCATGATCATCACGACACTGCTCGATAGGGGATGTTTCTTCAAATCGAGTACCGAACGCCAACTGAAGGTACCGATCGACACCATGATCATTACGGCTACGAGCGCGGCCATCGGGATTTTCGAAATCCATTCGTCGAGAAAGACAACCATGATCAGCAGCAGTGTACCGGCCACCAACGTCGACAGACGTCCGCGACCGCCCGATTTGATGTTGATCACCGATTGTCCTATCATCGCGCAGCCTGCCATGCCGCCGAGCAGACCCGAACCGATATTGGCCAAACCTTGGCCTTTACATTCGCGGTTCTTGTCGCTCCCGGAATCGGTCAAATCGTCGACGATCGTCGCTGTCATCAACGATTCGAGCAAACCCACCACTGCCAAGGAAGCCGAATAAGGAAAAATAATTTTTAGGGTTTCAAGCGTCAATGGAACTTCCGGCCACAAAAACACCGGCAAATCGTCGGGCAGTTCACCCATGTCGCCGACCGTGCGAATATCCAATCCCAAATAGATCGACAAGGCCGTCAATGCGGCGATGCAGAGCAACGGCGACGGCACCGACTTACCGATCACCGGAATCAACGGAAACAGATAAATAATCCCTAATCCGCTTGCGGTCATCGCGTAAACGTGCCAAGTCACGTTGGTCAATTCCGGCAATTGTGCCATGAAAATCAGAATCGCCAAGGCATTGACAAAACCGGTCACGACCGAGCGCGACACGAAACTCATAAGACTGCCGAACTTGATGTAGCCGGCGAAGATCTGCAGCACGCCGGTCAATAACGTCGCCGCCAACAAATATTGCAGTCCGTGATCTTTGACCAAGGTCACCATTAATAGCGCCATCGCGCCGGTCGCAGCCGATATCATACCGGGCCTGCCGCCGACGAAAGCTGTGACAACTGCAATACAAAACGATGCATAGAGGCCGACTTTCGGATCGACGCCGGCAATGATCGAGAATGCGATCGCTTCCGGAATCAGCGCGAGCGCGACGACGAGGCCGGCAAGCAAATCCCCCCGGATGTTCCCGAGCCAATCTTGTTTTTTCGATAAAAAGAGCATGGTATTCCTGTCAATACAAAACCGTCGACGGCCGGGCCGACCTCCGAATGAAAATTAGAAGAACAAAAAACGCTCACTCCTCTCCTGCAGTCTGTGCTGTTTACGAGAGGAAAAGAGCCTTCGCAGTCTGTAATCAAATGTAGAGTGGTTAAGAAAATCCGGGAACGCTAAGGTGGCGTATGTTTGCGAGTCATTGTGAATTAATTTAATAGTGTAGGAATTCGGTATAACTTCATAGCGTCAACCAAAACAACAGCAACGCCAGACCGGTCAGGTAGGCAGCCGTCAATTTGATCTTCTGATTTGGCAATAACGCCCGCCAATAAGCCAATCTACGCCTTTTATACTTGAGCCGGACAGCGCCATAATTTCTTTTCAAGCGCCGGACAATACGCGGAAATGCGCGGACGAAACGATAAAAACCATACAGCCCGATCAACAACAACGCATTGACGATAATCGTCTCGCTTTGATGATGGTCGGTATGTAAGAAATGTTCGAGTATCTCTTCGACATAGCCTTCGATAAACTCGAGTAGCAGATGCAGAATCTCAAAAATCGAATGCATGATTTCGATTGCGAAATCCAGCAGGTCTTCGAAAAACAGCAGCGCGAGAAACAACCAAAAAAACTGCCAAGCGACTCTTGCGAGCATCTGACCATCGCTGTCGTCGGGCGATGCCGGAGCGGGCTTTTTAAATAAAACCGCCAGCCATCCGATCGCTTTTGATTTTTTCAGATTTTCAATAAAATTAAGCACACTTTGCCTTTGATGCTATCGCCGCGAGTTAAGACACCAACGATGAATCCTAAGGCCTGTCATGACTCGGGACCGCAATTGCCTTCTTGACCCTGTACAACAGCCGGGTGACCAATGCTTGCTCATCCGGCGACAATACGCCAAACACTTCGACTTCGACCTGGTCGGCAATGTCCCATAATACCTGCATGACCGGCAATGCATTTTCGGTCAACTCGAGCCTATAGACACGCCGATCATCGCTGTCTTTGATGCGGCGCACCAAATTCCGCGCTTCGAGTTGGTCGAGCTGTTTGACCAATGTGATCGGTTTAACATCGAGAATTTCAGCTAAATCGACTTGTCGACAGTTCGGGTTTTCGGACAAATGTACCAAGACCCGCCATTGCGAATGAGTAATGCCGATGCTTTCGGCATTTTTATTAAACCGCTGACGAATGACGTGACTGATTTCGTAGCTGAGAAAGCCGAAACGAAAATGCATATAGAGTGGCTTTAATATAGTAAGCGAGGGGTATCATATTAGATTGGCTTAAATACAACAAGTGAAAATTTGATTAAAAACAACCCTGACGATGAAGCCGAACACTCAATTTCCTTAAATCATCAAGCAATATCAATCGCTGAGAAGCACTCAATTCC
>SLIO01000264.1 GCA_007135635.1 Methylomicrobium sp.
CAACCTATTGAATTAACTTCTTGGTGAAATGTTTTTTCTAGGGTTATTGGATCTTTTCCGACCCCGGAAGTAAAGTCGGCGGCATTTGCACGAAAAAGCCTTTAGCTTTAAGACTGTCTATCACTCTCTCCGAATTTTCGCGCGCTAACTTTCGGTCCGGTGTTAATTCCAGTTCCATCACGAATTGCATCGGACTCATTGACTTGAACAAAGTATCCGGCACTTCGGTAAAATCGTCCTTTTTATCGAGATACAAATAAAGCTCTTCTTTTTTTAGACTTTTATAAATAAAACACTGCATAATCGGGTTCTTTTAAACGACAACGGATTGAGCATTTTAGCTGTTTTTGTTTAGAATCCCTATGCCGATTAATTAACGATTCCCTCATGGCCAAATCCTCATTCGACTCTTCCCGTTTTTTTACCACCGCCTGCAATTTCGAAGGTTCGCTGATTCTAGTCGCGGCTTTGTTGGGCTGGTTCGCCGGTATTAACCCTTTTGCCAATCTTCATTTTTCCGAACAAGCGCTTTTTTATGGTATTGCCGGCACAGTGCCCTTATTTGCATTTTTTTTCGCACTCGAGCAAATCAATATCCCGTCGATTCGTAAAATTCGCAGCTTACTGGTCGACACCCTGGGTTCCGGGCTAAAAACGTGCCAATGGACCGATATTTTTTTTCTCGCTGCGATAGCCGGATTTTCAGAGGAATTATTGTTTAGAGGATTGCTTCAACCTTGGATCGAAGCGTCTTGGGGAACGGCGATGGGACTTATCGGCAGCAATATCATTTTTGGGCTGGTGCATGCAGTGACGCCACTTTATGCGTTGTTGGCAACCTTAATCGGTATTTATCTTGGCTTGGCGATGGACTTCGGCGGCGAAAGAAACTTAATGACGCCGATGATCATTCACGGTCTCTACGATTTTCTGGCGTTTTTGATGATTATGAAATCGTTCAGAAGCGGCCGTGAATAGCGACACCATGAAGGAGATAGTCAATCTTGACTTTCCATTACACTGTTCTCGCTAAAGGATTTATTTACTCGCTTAATAGGCCCAGTACCGAAATTTCTCTAGCAAAGGGTATGCACTTCATGAGCGCTGTGTCCAATAAGGCTTAAGCACCTGAATCGCATCTAAAAACTGTTCGTAATCGACCGGCTTGAGAATATAACCGGAAATGCCTAAATCGAAACAACGATCGACATCCTGCCTTTCTTTCGATGAAGTTAGCATGATAACCGGAATATTTCTGAAGACCGGATGCTCTTTCAAATGCTTCAGGCATTCGTGACCGTTCATTTTAGGCATGTTGATATCGAGCAAAATGATGGCCGGCAAGCCTTGTTTAGGATTGCGTAGATACTCAAGCGCTTGTTCGCCGTCATGCACGACCAATAATTCATTAAGTACGCCAAGCTTTTTGAAACTCCGCTGAACGGTCATTACATCGACCTGATCATCCTCGACCAAGAGAATGGGCTGTATGTTACTCATGTTGTGCGGTTTTCGGTATCGTAAACAAAAAATTGCAACCACAGCCCGGTTCGGATTCGATCCGGATGCGGCCGCCCCAGTTGTCGACTATTTTTTCGATTAGGCTTAATCCGATACCGGTGCTATCGGATTGATCCTTCGGTGCGAGTGTTTGAAACAGTTGGAAGATTTTCTCCTGATAGTGCCTAGGGATGCCCGGACCGTTGTCTTTAACGCTGAATTCCCAAAAGGACTCGTGTTCTTGGCATCTGACTTCAATAACCCCATGGCTTTTATCGTTATATTTGATTGCATTATCCAGTAAATTTTGAAAAACCTGAAATATTTTAAGCTTTTCACCTGTAATCGTCGGCAAGCCAGCTTGCAGCTTGATTTCAATATGCGGTGGCGGTGCGATATGCTTGACCGTTTCCAGTAATAACACATTGATATCGACTTGTTCGTAAGGTTCTTTGATACGCCCAACCCGCGAATACTGCAAAATACCGTCGATCATCTCGTGCATACGCTTTGCTCGGCTTTGCAATAAAGCCATTTGTTCCTTACCTTCGTCATCGAAAGCCGCGCCGTAATCCTCGGCAATCCAGCCGGATAGTTGATTGATCGCGCGTAAAGGCGCTTTCAAATCATGCGATACGACATAAGCAAAACTTTTCAGTTCTTCATTGGCTTTATTCAATGCCGAGGTTCGCGCGGCAACCCGTTGCTCGAGCTCCTTATTGAGCAGATTAATTTGCTGTTGGCTTTGTTTCATTTCTTCGATCAGCAGGGTATTTTGCAGCGCAATCGCCGCTTGAGCAGTCAATAGCCGCGTCATTTCGATATCTTCGAGCGAAAACACCGATTTGATCAGACTGTTTTCCAGATACAAAACGCCCAACACTTGTTGTTGCATTTGCAATGGCAAACATAATACCGATTTAAGTTGTTTGCCCTGTACCGTATCATCAGTTTTAAAATCGCCTTCGGCTGCGGCATTGTTCAATACCACCAGGTCGGCAGTTCGGTAAACATAATTGACGATTGCAAGGCTAAGGGTTTCGGCCGACAATTCGCTGCCATCGCGGATCTCGACCTCGACCCGGTCATGCTTGACGCCTTTCGCCAATACCGTTAATTGCTGATGTTCGGCAATCAGCAAATAACCGGTTTTGGCCCCCAAGCGCGCCATTACCGAATCCATGATCGTCACCAGTAAGGGTTTGAAATCGAATTGCTGCGTGATCGTGCGGGTCGCTTGAACCAAATAATCGACATCGAGCAATTGCGCCAATGATTGCTCGGTCCTTTTAAGCCTTTCGGTAACCGTGAACGAATATTGCTTCGCCAGTTGCGTCGTTTTGATTTCGGCGCCGCTTTGCCGATAAATTTTAACGGCCCGATTCAAATGATACGAAGCATAATCGTGTTGCCTATCGAGCAGAATCTGTCCCAGCCGCTCGTGTAAAAACGCCTCCAAAAATAGAAATTGCCGCGACTTAGCCGAATCGATCGCATCCAAGCCATAGCGCCGGGCCTGACTGAAGTCGTCGGCGTGACAAGCCCGTTCCATCATCATGAACAACAAATAGGGCTTGAGAATCGGCCCTAACGAAGACCAAACCTCTACCCGTTCCAAGCATTGCGACAGCTGGTCTTGTTCGTCTCCATCCAGGGTTCGATAAAGCCTCAAACCGTTGACATAGCGAAATACATACCAAAGCCGATTCAGAATATTGTCGCTCAAGCCGCGCAAATACGGCTCGGCATTCGCTAGAAAAACCTCTGACTGCCGATAATCGCCGAGATAATGGCTGCTAATTCCTTTTAGGGTGTAATAACCGCCGATCGACACGACATGTTTGTCTTGCTCCCAACGTTTTAACTTGGCATCGATTTTCGCCTCGGTTAGTTTGTTTCGGCCAACATTCATTTCATCGACCCAACCGGCCAATACGCTTTCGGCGAGCCCAAGTGATAGCGACAGATTAAATTTTTTCGAAA
>SLIO01000402.1 GCA_007135635.1 Methylomicrobium sp.
CGAAAAAAAAACGTCAATTCGTCAGAAAATTTTAAATTGGCACTGGCCTTGGTTTTTTGTTTACCCGTTATTTATTGTTACAGCGATTCATCATTCCGACAACCAGGAAGTTGGCAGTCTTCGAAGATCAATACAATAATCGGTCACCGCTGAATTCGGCAATGCTTTAGGTGACTCGGCGTTTTTTACCGAGACGGTTTGCGTGACGAAGCGCTCGCTTCTGCGCGTTTCTGCATCCGTCAGGTCATTTGGTAGGCCTGGATAAGCCTGACCTTCAGGACGCCAGTCATAATAATTAAGCTTTAGGGCTTCGTCGCTATCACGATGGACTAAGAGGAAACTGAGGCAATGACGCGCTAAGATGCCCGGGTGAAGCCCGATGGCAGGCTGAAAATTACGATAACGTAGGGCGATAATTTTCAGTAGATCATGTTTGCCTTGCTCGTCTCGTAGCGGGATTCTGTAACCATCGAGCCATAGCTCCCAGCCATCCAAGTCGCAAGTGGTAGGCTCTATGCATTTCAGCGTAATTTGCAACCGGGTCGTGCTAGCATCGACAAGCCGCGAACCGCCTCCTTCTTGAGAAGCGACATCACCAACCAAAGGCCAAAATTCCAAAGCTTGCTGTACTTCGATAACGACGCCTCGAAACTCCGCTTGACCGATCATACGAATTGGTTCATTCAACAGTAGCGACTGTATCGAAGAATGCAACGGCAAATGCGCTTCCGCCAAATCCTTAAAAATATTGCGCCAGTCTTGTAATAGCATCCATGGCAAGGCATAACGATCATGCAACGCCAAGCCATGATCGAAAAGTTCAGTGACCTTGTCTTCTCGACTCAACATGGCAACCAAGCTACGTAACAAAACCGTAATGGCGGTTGCGGATTCCGGCGTTCGAGACATCCGAAAAGCTCGAAACTCGACTAGACCCAAACAGCCTCGATCCGGTAAGTGAGGGTTCCAGAGCTTTTCGATGTTAATTTCACTTCGATGGGGATTACCGGACGGATCGACTAGGAAAGGACTCAAAGTGCGCCAAATAAATTCCGGCGACGGATTTTTATAATGATTGAGTTGTTCCAACGCGATATTCAACTCGAGGAAAGACTCGGTCATTCGTTCATCGGCACGTGGCGATTGGCTGAAACTGCCGATCGAGGGTGGCGCGAACCAATAGGACAGCACGGGGTGCGCATTGAAATAGCGTATTAAGCGAGGCAAAACATGAGGATGGCAAAAAAAGGGACTTTGTTGAGGTGTGGGTCCGCCTAGCGTAAATTGTCCTCCTCCCCCCGAGTCGGAAACCAGGCCATTGTAGTAAAGACGGTAAGAATGCAAGCCAACTTTTTGGGCGGCCCGGTAAAACCATTTGCACTGCTCGTAAAAACGCAACGAACTATCAGATGGCGCTTGATTGATTTCAATAACGGCAGGGTCCGGAGTAATGGTGGTCCAAGCGACAGTAGCGTCTACCGGAGGAGGAAAACCTTGAATCATCAAAGTCGGTAAATTAGCTATTTTCGCTGCCTGGGCAATACAATCTAGTAATTGCAAAAAAATCTGGACCATCGGTATTTGCGGCAATTCGATAACTGCGGTTGCACCTCTATAGTGAGGTTCTTTGGTCTCTTGAATACCTATGGCTAACAATAGGTCGCCATCGGTCGACAGTTCGTCGTTCAAACCATTTACAGGAATTTTTTGGCCATGCACCGAAGCGCGCCGCAATAATGGCTTTTCGTAAATATCCGCAATTGGCTCGGAACCATCGCAGCGAAACAATATGCGATGGCCGAGCTTTTCCTTCACTTGAAAAGCGGCGGTCTGCCAATTGCGGCTGCGAAGCAAATCGTTTAAGGATTGCCAAAAAACCACGATATTAATCGAATCATTCGTCGATTGCTTCAACGGCTGTTTTAGTAGAGCGGGATCAGGAGGGCCTTTCCAATTGGCGGCATTGTTACGAACTTGGTAGTAACCGATATTCCAGCGGGGTTGGTCCTCGGCTTCGTATTGTCGCCCCAGCGTATGCATGACGGCACCCCCTGGATGAGCATCGTAGGCTTCTTTCAACAAGGCATAGGCCCGGACCAATTTATCGGGGCCAAGGGGTTGCGATAACCATTCGGGTGTTTGAGCGAATCGATCGGTAAAGGTCGGCTCCATGCCCACCCAAACATCGACGTTCAATGCGCGAATCATGTCATCTTGGGACTTGATGATCTTTTCAAAATCAGATGAATCCATTGATCGGAACAGCTATTTAACGTGGAAGAAAAAACGCGGCTTTAAAGATTGTCAACATGCGTTAGGCTTTATGCAGATGCGTGTAGGCTAAACGCTGGAAAATTTCACTTAACTTCATCATTATCCGGAACCAAATTCAAGTAAAACCGTGGAATTTTTTTGAAAATAAAAACCCTGCCTTCCGAATTTGGTTTTAAACCACGGTGCGGAGACTTCCCTTATGTCAAGTGGCTGCGGGTTACAAAAGCAATTCTCAATTTACAACATTAGCGATGTACAGTACTTTCGTTGATTGGCAACGGGCTGCCGGATAGCCGGAAAAAGGTTACCGATACTAAGGAAAAAGAATCCTGATTACTAACAAGCTTCAGCTAAAATCGGAACGTAACAGATCTCATGAATGCTGTTAATCGTCACCCAGGCAGGGATTGCCGAGGGCCAGATTGCATGGATGCGACTAGGCAAAGTATCAAAGGCGCTTAGGTACGGTCCCTGTACACTGGATACCGGCAATCCCTGCCGGTATGACGGATCGTTTGGCCTTTGTCGATTCTGCTGAATGTTCTCCGTAATCAGGAATATTTATATAACTTAAGGCAGAGCCTCCAGAGCGTAAAAAAACAACCGAAAACAGCTCAACGACTGCCTTGCATCAAGCCCCGAATTTTTGAGATTAACTCAGCCTGCATGCCCGAGGCAGGTTCGCAATCACCCATTAATAACGGCAAAAGCAACGAGTCTTCCAGATTCAGCAAGGCTAGAAACATTTTTTTTTCGTCGTCCCCAGCGACCAGATACCCATACTCGAGATAATTGATCAGCATAATATCCAGCTCCAGCGTCCCTCGCCGGCATTGCCAACGTAGTTTAGCCAATTCGCTCATTACCCCAGTTTTCGTTGCACTAGCAGTTTTTTGGTTTCTGCTATCGCCTTAGCCGGATTCAAACCTTTCGGACAGGTATCGGTACAGTTCATGATCGTATGACAACGATACAGCTTAAACGGGTCTTCCAATTCGTCGAGTCGCTCGCCAGTCCCTTCATCCCGGCTATCGACAAGCCAACGATAGGCCTGCAATAAAATGGCCGGCCCTAAATAACGCTCGCTGTTCCACCAATAACTCGGACAACTGGTCGAACAGCACGCACACAATACGCACTCATAAAGTCCGTCCAGTTTCGCGCGATCCTCCCGACTCTGCAGCCTTTCGGAATCGGCCG
>SLIO01000012.1 GCA_007135635.1 Methylomicrobium sp.
AATTCTATGCCATACTGTTTTTCGACTTCTTTTTGAATCTGATCGACATAGGCTTTGACTTTGATCAATTCCTGAACGGTAATGACCTGTGGCACCATGATTTCGGGCAAAATCGGTTTGCGTTGTTTAATACACAGCGCCGCCGCTTCGAGAATCGAGCGGATCTGCATTTGGTAGATCTCGGGATAAGACATGCCGAGACGAACGCCGCGATGGCCGAGCATCGGGTTGACTTCGTAGAGCTCTTTGACCTTGCTCAGCATCAGTTCTTTTTTCGCGATCGCTTTGTTGATGACTTCTTCGTTCAGGTGATTGAACGGCGCCGGTAACAAAGCATGAGCCCCCAAGGTATCCAGCGTAACTTGTTGGCCTTGAATCATGATTTTATAGTGATTCAAGGCCCGGATTTCGTCTTCCAATTGTTGTTCGCCGGGCAGAAACTCATGCATTGGCGGATCCAGTAGGCGGACCGTGACCGGATAAGGCGACATCGCCTCAAAAAGCTCTTGAAAATCGTCGCGTTGAATCGGAAATAGCTTGGTCAAGGCTTCCTGGCGCGCTTCCTTGTTGTCGGCGAGAATCATATCGATGACGAGCGGGAGGCGGTCGGAGGCATTGAACATGCGTTCGGTTCGGCACAAACCGATACCCGTCGCGCCATAGCTAGCGGCCAAACGAGCGCGTTCCGGTGTGTCGACATTGGCATGCACTTCCAATTCGGCGATCTCATCGGCCCAAGAAAGCAATGTTTTCAATTCTTCCGAAAACGACGGTTCGATCGTAGGGATTCGGCCGAGATAAATCAACCCAGTGCTGCCGTCGATCGTGATCACATCGCCTTCACGGATATGCAATTCGCCGATGATGGCTTGTCGCGAACGGACGTCGATTTTGATATCCTCGGCACCGGCCACGCAGGCCTTGCCCATGCCTCTGGCTACGACAGCGGCATGCGAGGTTTTACCGCCTCGGCTGGTTAAAATACCTTGCGCGGCAAAAAAACCGTGAATGTCCTCGGGTTTGGTTTCTTCTCTCAGTAAAATGACCGCTTCGCCTGCACGGCCTAATTGTTCGGCCGTGTCGGCTTCGAATACGCATTTACCGCAGGCCGCGCCCGGCGAGGCCGGTAAACCTTGCGCAACCGCTTCGGCTTTTGAATTAGGGTCGAGTTGCGGATGCAGCAATTGTTCAAGCAATTCAGGATTGATTCGCAATAAGGCGCGATTTTTATCGATTAGGCCTTCGGCAACCATTTCGACCGATGTTCTGACCATTGCGGCCGCATTCATTTTTCCGCTTCGGGTTTGCAAACAGTACAATATTCCACGTTCGATCGTATATTCATAATCTTGAACTTCCTTGTAATGGGCTTCGAGTTTATTGCGCAATTCAACCAATTGTCGGTAAAGATCGGGCATTTCATTGGCGAGTTCGTGTACCGGTTTCGGGGTACGAATTCCGGCAACGACATCTTCACCTTGCGCATTGACTAAATATTCGCCGTACATCTCATTGGCCCCGGTGCCGGGATTGCGAGTAAAGCCGACGCCGGTCGCGCAGTCGTTACCCATGTTGCCGAATACCATCGTCACGACATTGACTGCGGTGCCGTTGGCCATTTTCGGAGTGATATGGAATTCGCGGCGGTAATCGACCGCGCGTTTCCCCATCCAGGAGTTGAAGACCGCCTTGATCGATAATTCGAGTTGCTCGTAAACATCTTCCGGAAACGGTTTGCCGGTTTCCTCGTGGACTACTTGCAGAAACAGTTCGCTGATTTGGCGCAAATGTTCCGCATCGAGACCGACATCGGCTTTAATGCCGGCTTGTTTCTTGATGGCATCGAAATGTTGGTCGAACTTTTCGTCGTCGATGCCCAAAGCAACCTTGCCGAAGAGCTGGATGAAACGCCGATACGCGTCATAGGCAAAACGAGGGTCGCCGGTTTGATCGATCAAGCCGGTTAGGGTCTGTTTGTTGAGACCTAAGTTTAGAATCGTATCCATCATGCCGGGCATCGATATCGCCGAGCCGGAACGAACCGAGACCAGTAATGGGTTGTCGCGGCCGCCGAATTGTTTTTCGGTTTGTGTTTCAACTTCGGCAATGTGGGTTTTGACTTCGTCCATTAAACCGTCGGGTAAGCGCTGGTTGTTTAGATAGTCTAGACAGGCGGTTGTGGTTATGACAAACCCGGGAGGAACATTGAGACCGATTTGGGTCATTTCGCACAGATTTGCGCCTTTACCGCCCAACAGAATTTTGTTTTTGCCGTCGCCTTTTTGGAACGAATAAATATATTTTTCAGTCATAGTAGATCCGTATTTGAGCAGATGAAAAAAGGAGGGGGTTTTTAGGTGCCTTTAGGATACGGTAATTCGCAACAAATTAAAAAGCGTTTCTAACTGGGCCCATGAGCGATTTAACATGAGCGGCGACGCTATCAGCCAAGGCTTTGATATTATAACCACCTTCCAATACAGACAAAATTCGGCTCTTAGCGCTTTCTTCGGCAATGGCTTTTATTTGCTCGGTGACCCATTGGTAGTCTTCTGAGGTTAGTTGAATTCCGGCAAGTGGGTCGTCTTGGTGTGCGTCGAATCCGGCCGATATTAATATTAAATCAGGCTTGAATTGCCGGACAGCCGGTAAAATAATCGAACGGTATAGTTGTCTGAATTCAGCACTGGAGGTACCAGGGTGTAGTGGCACATTAATAATGTTGCCGATACCGGTTTCATTTGGGTAGCCGGTGCCCGGATAATGCGGCATTTCATGTGACGAAGCGTAGAGTACCTGAGGTTGCCGGTAAAATGCGGCTTGCGTTCCGTTGCCGTGATGCACATCGAAATCGATGATTGCGATTTTGTCGATGGGGTAATGTGATCTGGCGTATTCTGCGGCGATGGCAATATTATTGAACAGGCAAAAGCCCATCGGTCGATCGGGTTCGGCATGATGTCCGGGTGGGCGAACCGCGCAAAACGCGGAAGTTGCCTGATGAGTGCATAGTTTATCAACCGCATCGCAAACGGCCGCGACCGCGAGTAAGGCAGCGGTTCCCGAACCGGGAGAGACGATGGTGTCATGATCGAGAGAATGCAAGCCTTGTTTAGGTATGCTATTGAAGATGGCAGCGATCATGGCTTGACTATGAACTAAAGCAATTTTTTCTCGTAGATCGTTAGACAGTATCGGTTCCATGCGGACTAAGTAGTCAAAAGCCGGCGAGTTTAATGCGTTTTCGATTGCCAGTAGTCTAGCGGCGCATTCCGGGTGGCCGGGACCGGTATCATGCTCTAAAAAAGCCGGGTGTGTGTAATACAGTGTAGACATGGGCTTTAGTTTTGACGATTAAACAATGGCTTAGGCTTTCTTGTTAGCGGTTAGCAGTGAATAGTGAATAGTGAATAGAATTGGCGAAATAAGTCTTATTGTTATTGGCTGTTTGC
>SLIO01000175.1 GCA_007135635.1 Methylomicrobium sp.
CTTCATGACCATGCCGGGGCCACCACCATAAGGCCGGTCATCGACTGTCCGATGCTTGTCGTGGGTATAATCCCGAGGATTCCACGTCTCCAAACAGACTATACCGTTGTCTATCGCCTTACCGGTAACACCGTATCCCGACGCGACCATGACCATCTCGGGAAACAGTGTAATCACATCGAAACGCATCGTCCGTCGTCTAAAAATCAGGGTCCCAATCGACTGTCAAGCGCTTGCCGTCCAAATCGACCTTCAAGACTGTCTGTCCCATTAAAAACGGAATCAAACGCTCCCGATCACCGACCACCACCAAAATATCATTGGCGCCGGTTTCGAACAAGTGATCGACCGAGCCCAAGTCCACACCCGCTTCCGTGACAACTTTGAGACCGACAAGGTCGGCCCAATAGTATTCGTCCTTTGCAAGTGCAGGCAACTGATCACGTTCGATATAAATTTCCCAACCAACTAAACCTTCCGCGACATCACGATCATCGACACCTACAAGGTGGGCAACCACATTTTTACCTTGTCGCTGCCCCTCTTTAACCTTAATCGGCTTAATATCTCTGTTTTTTCTAAGCTGCCAGACCGAATAGGACAAAATATTTTCCCGAGGTTCGGTGTAAGAAAAAATCTTGACCCAGCCTTTTAAGCCGAAAACGCCGGAAATTTCTCCGACATGGATATGCTGCCGATCAGTCAAGTTTTAAGCTGCGGCTTTCTTAGCGGTTTTGATCAAGCTAGCAACGCGATCTGATGGCTGAGCGCCTTTGTCTTGCCAATAAGCGACACGTTCGATATCCAATTGCAGCTTTTGCTCATTACCACGCGCCAATGGGTTAAAAAAACCGACACGTTCGATATAACGCCCGTCACGACCACATCTGCTATCAGCGACAACAACTTGATAAAAAGGGCGATTTTTCGCGCCGCCTCTGGAAAGACGAATGGTTACCATCTAAAATCCTCAAAAAACATTAATCAAAAATTTAATCGACCTATTTTACGCATTTTTTTGCATAAGTGAAGGATAATTTACATTCTCATGCCGCGCATGTTACTTTGCATGCCGCGCATCATATTCGCCATATTGCCTTTTTTGAAACGCTTCATCATTTTTTCCATCATTTTGTGCTGTTTCAAAATACGATTGACGTCTTGCAGTTCTTGACCACAACCGGCTGCGATACGTTTTTTACGATTGCCTTTAATCAAGTCCGGATATCGACGTTCCTGCATCGTCATTGAATTAATAACGGCAATTTGTCTCGCCAACTCTTTATCGTTGACCTTATCCTTCATTTCCTTAGGCACTTGACTCATCCCGGGCAGCTTTTCCATCAATGAACCGACACCCCCCATACCTTGCATTTGGAGTAACTGCTCGCGCAAATCTTCCAAATCAAATGACTTGCCTTTCTGGATTTTTTTCGCCAGCTTCTCGGCTTTTTGCTTATCGATCTTTTGTTCGATCTCCTCGATCAAACCAAGGACATCACCCATGCCGAGAATACGCGATGCGACACGATCAGGATAGAAAGGCTCCAGTGCATCGGTTTTTTCACCAACGCCGATGAATTTAATCGGTTTACCGGTGATATGACGGATCGACAAAGCCGCACCACCGCGCGCATCACCGTCGGCCTTGGTCAAAATAACACCGGTCAACGGTAAAGCATCGTGGAACGCTTTCGCAGTATTGGCGGCATCCTGGCCAGTCATACTATCGACGACAAATAAGGTTTCGACTGGATTGATCGCGGCGTGCAAAGCCTTGATTTCATCCATCATTTGATCATCGATATGCAGTCGACCTGCGGTATCGACAATCAGCACATCAAGAAATTTCTTTTTCGCCGCATCCAAGGCATTATTGACGATATCGATCGGCTTTTGCGAGGCATCGCTTGCAAAAAAATCCAACGATAAATCGTCCGCCAGCGTTTGCAATTGCTTAATCGCAGCCGGGCGATAAATATCGGCACTTACCACGCCGACTTTTTTCTTTTGCTTTTCTTTTAGAAATCGGCCTAATTTTGCCGCCGTGGTCGTTTTTCCGGCACCTTGGAGGCCAGCCATTAAAATAACAGCGGGAGGATTGGCTTTAAGATTAAGCCCTTCATTCTCCTCACCCATAACCTTGATCAGCTCGGACTGAACCAGCTTGATCATCGCTTGACCCGGCGTCAAACTGGTTTGCACTTGCTGCCCGAGAGCCCCCTCCCTAACACGCTCGATGAACTCGGTTACCACAGGCAACGCGACATCGGCTTCAAGCAACGCCATACGGACTTCGCGCAATGTGTCTTTAATATTGGTTTCAGTCAGACGGCCCTGACCTTTAATGGTTTTAAGCGTGCTGCTTAAACGGTCGGTTAAATTATCAAACATATCGGCATCTTTTTATTTATGATTCAAGCGGATGTTCGCTAACACAAATCGGTTAGAACTATTCAGCTGGATAGTTTAACATAACCCATTAAGATCGCCTTTCGATTATTCCTTACATCTCGCCACCGCGACCATGAACATAACAGCTATAGGTATCTTTTCCATTTTGGGCTACTTAGCCGCAACCGGATTCCTTATCAGAGAAACCATTACTGAGGATACGCAAAAACCTTCGATATACCTTGGTTGGTTTGGTGCATCTGCTCACGGAATCTATACCCTAACAATCATCGAACAACAAAGTGGACTGAATTTTGGCTTTTTTGATACGGCATCGCTGGTGTCCATGCTGGTCGCCTTATTAATTCTTTTCGCCACATTCGATAAACCGGTGGAAAAACTGGGCATTGCGGTATTTCCGATGGCCGCGATACTGCTCGGTCTAGATATGGCATTCCCGCACAAAACCCAAACAAGCCCAAGCTACGACTGGCCGATGAGCATACACATCTTGACCTCGATCGCAGCCTTCAGCCTATTGAATGTCGCGGCCTTACAAGCCGTTTTGCTGGCCATACAAGACAGGCAATTGCGCAGTCACAATCCCAGAAGCATTATCCGCTCACTGCCACCGCTGCAAGCAATGGAATCGCTACTGTTTCAAATGATCGGAGCAGGCCTTTTCTTCTTAACGATCTCGCTGGTCAGCGGCATCTTATTCATCGATGACTTATTTGCCCAACATTTAGTACATAAGACCGTGCTATCGATCGTCGCCTGGATCATCTTTTCCGGCTTATTGTTGGGCCGAATCCGATACGGGTGGCGCGGACAAATTGCCATCCGCTGGACATTAACTGGCTTTGTACTGCTGCTGCTGGCTTATTTCGGCAGTAAGTTAGTTTTAGAGATTATTCTGCAAAAACGCTAACCCTCTAAACCTGAATCCCGAACAATTTATTTGCCATGCGTCAATATTTTGCCGCCTGTTCGACAAACCAGCTCAATTAAAAACATAAACAACTGATAAATAAAGCTTTTATTAAGATGGC
>SLIO01000309.1 GCA_007135635.1 Methylomicrobium sp.
GCGGGCCTATCGCATTTTGACCGAGAAATTGAATTTTCCAGCCGAAGATATTATTTTCGATCCGAACATCTTCGCGATCGCAACCGGCATTGATGAACATAATAACTACGGTATGGATTTTATCGAGGCAACTCGCGAGATAAAGCGAACGCTACCTCATGCCTTGGTTTCGGGAGGCGTGTCGAACGTTTCCTTTTCATTCAGAGGCAACAACCCGGTTCGCGAGGCGATTCATGCGGTGTTTCTGTATCATGCGATAAAGTCCGGCATGGATATGGGCATCGTCAATGCCGGCCAATTGGCGATTTACGAAGATATTCCAATGGAGCTGCGCGATGCGGTTGAGGATGTCGTGCTTAATCGTAATGACCACGCGACCGAACGCTTACTTGAATTGGCCGAAAAATATCGCGGCGACGGTAGCACGGTAGCCAAGCCGGAAGAGCTGGAGTGGCGCAGTTGGCCGGTCAGTAAAAGACTCGAACATGCCCTCATCAAAGGCATCGCCGATTTTATTGACGAAGATACCGAGCTGGCAAGACAAGAAGCCGAAAAACCGTTGCATGTGATCGAAGGCGCGCTGATGGATGGCATGAATGTGGTCGGCGATTTATTCGGGGCCGGCAAAATGTTCTTGCCGCAAGTCGTCAAATCGGCACGGGTGATGAAAAAAGCGGTCGCGTATTTGATGCCGTTCATGGAAGCTGAGCAAGACGGCGAAATGCAGACCAACGGCAAAATCCTGATGGCCACCGTTAAAGGCGATGTACACGATATCGGCAAAAACATCGTCGGCGTGGTGCTGCAATGTAATAATTTTCAGGTTATCGACTTGGGAGTAATGGTGCCGGCCGAGAAGATATTGCAGACCGCGCGGGACCAAAATGTCGATATTATCGGCCTTAGCGGTTTGATTACGCCGTCTCTCGATGAAATGGTGCATATGGCCAAGGAAATGGAGCGCCAAGGCTTCGAGATTCCGTTGATGATCGGCGGTGCGACGACATCTCGAGCACATACCGCCGTCAAGATCGAGCCTAACTATCATGGCCCGGTTGTTTATGTCGCCGACGCTTCTAGAAGCGTCGGTGTTGCCAGTCATTTGGTGAGCGACGATTCAAAGGAGGCTTTTACCCAGAAAATCAAGGAGGAGTACAAGGAGGTTCGAGAAAGGCATCAGGGTCGCAAAGCCAAAACCAAGCAGCACAGCATCGATCAGGCCAGACGGAACAAATTTAATTGGAGCGATTTCGAGCCGGTCAAGCCCACTTTTTTAGGGAACAAAGTCATCGATCGCTTTCCTCTCGATACTTTGGTGTGGTATATCGATTGGACGCCATTTTTCCAGACATGGGAATTGTCGGGCCGATATCCCGATATCTTTGAGGACCGCGTAGTTGGCGTCGAAGCGCGAAAGTTATTTGAGGATGCGCAGGCCATGTTGAAAAAAATCATCAACGAGGAATGGGTGCAAGCTCGGGCCGTCATCGGATTTTATCCGGCCAACAGCGATGGTGACGACATCATTTTATATAAAGACGATTCACGCATGGAAAAGCGGGAAACGCTTCATCATTTACGACAGCAGAATGTCAAGGCGCCGGGGCGGCCTAATTATTGTCTGTCTGATTTTATCGCGCCGGTCGAAAGCGGCAAGACTGATTATCTTGGTGGCTTTGCGGTAACGACCGGTATCGGCATCGAAGCTAAGCTTGAAGAATTCGAAAAAGACCATGACGATTACAGTTCGATCATGCTTAAAGCCTTGGCCGATCGATTGGCCGAAGCCTTCGCCGAATACATGCATGAAGCGGTCAGGAAGGATTTTTGGGGTTATGCGAAAAGCGAACAATACCGTAACGAGGAGCTGATAGCCGAATCCTATCAAGGCATAAGGCCGGCTCCGGGGTACCCGGCTTGCCCGGACCATACCGAAAAAAGCAAATTGTTCGAATTGCTCAATGTCACCGCGACGACCGGTATCGAGTTGACCGAGAGTTACGCGATGTATCCGGCTTCAGCGGTGAGCGGCTGGTATTTTTCCCATCCGGAAGCGCAGTATTTCAATGTCGGCAAGATCGATAATGATCAACTTGAGGATTATGCGCGCCGGAAAGGCATCGCTAAAGAAGTGGCCGAACGTTGGTTGTCGGCGCATTTGCATCACTGAGTTCTTCATTATGCTTGAGCATGCAATAGAGCGAATCATGTATGCAAGCCGCTGGATTTTGGCGCCTGTGTATCTAGGTATGAGTGTTGCTTTGTTGGCAATATCGGTAAAATTTTTTCAGGAGATCATTCATTTTGTCCCTCATATTCTTGAGATCGATGAAGCGAATTTGACGTTGAAGTTATTGACCTTGATCGATCTGACGCTGGTCGGTAGTTTAATTATTATCGTGATGTTCAGCGGCTATGAAAATTTTGTATCGCAAATGGATATCGGTTTGTCGACCGAAAAACTGGGTTGGCTTGGAACGCATGATTATGGCTCTCTGAAAATAAAGTTGGCTTCGTCGATCGTCGCGATCTCGTCGATTCATTTATTGAAAGTATTCATGAATATACAGTCGACCGACAACGACAAAATTTTATGGTACGTCGCTGTGCATTTAACTCTGGTGATTTCGGCATTGTTGATGGGTTTTCTCGATAAAATTAGTAAACACCATGATTAAATTGATGCTGTTCGGCACTCAAGGCTGCCATTTGTGCGAGCAAGCGAAGGAAATGCTGGCTAGTTATCTGGCTGATAATAACGATATCGAGATAGAGTCGATCGACATTGCCGAACATGAGCAATGGCAGGAACGATACGCGATACGCATTCCGGTGTTATTGCATGAGGCGTCGGGTTCAGAGATCGGTTGGCCGTTCGATAAACTCGATGTGGAGAGGCTTGTCGCAATGATTAGCGGAAAGTAGATGATGGTAAGCAGTAAGCGGTGAGCCGTGTATTGCTTGATCCCATACGCGGGGGCGGGTTATTTACCCGCCCTTGAATTGAATTTAGGGCGCTTCGAGGGCTTCGAAATAAACCGTGGGTGACGAGCATCAGTGACTTTCCCTCGCCTAGTCTTAGGAGAGGGACGGTGAAAGTGTTGTTCCCGCTGAGGATGGCGGATGCACTGTGGGAGCGATCCCTAGATCGCGATTTCGAGGCCAAGAATGCTAAGTTACATTAAATGGCATCGAGGTCACAAAGACTAAAATATGCGGTTACCCAAGCGCCAGATTGGGTAGTCTGTTCAGGAAGCTCTAGTTTCCGGGGTGTCTTTCCCAAGCTGGAGTTTGGGAAAGAGCGTGATGCGGGTTGGCCGTTTTAAGCTTGATGCGCATGGGTTACAAACCTCAAAGGTTTAACTAATCGAATATTTTCGTGATTTTCGTGGATAAAAAATGCTTTTTACAGCTGATGGCTGTTTCTTTATGGCCA
>SLIO01000209.1 GCA_007135635.1 Methylomicrobium sp.
CTTCCGCTCCTGCTCACGCCCCTTACCTACATCCATATAGGTAACGTTTAGGCCGCGGTTACAAACCCCGCCCCACCAAGTCAAAGCCAATTCTTCAACCCTCAACGCAAACATAGCCTTGATAAAGGGGATATTGGAGGATTTATTTATATAATCCCCCTCGCAGACTTCTTTTTCAAAAAGAGACTGAATTTGTCTTTACTATAACCACAAATGTTTTCTGCATTTAGCAGTTTAATGAGTTTCTTTTAGGAGTGATCAGTGTTTGATACGGCTACACAATGGCTGCAAGACTTAAATCTGGAGCCTTCCACCAAAATGGCAATCGCTCTGGCGGCCATCGTTGTCATTGCAATATTAACCCACCTCATTTTGCATTATGTATTTCTGCGTTTGGTCGAAAAACTGGCTTACCGAAGCAAATGGGTTTGGAAGCGCGCCTTGTTCGAACAAAATTTATTCAATCGCATCGCTTTCGTATTTCAAGCATTGTTAGTGCGTTGGCAAGCGCAGCTATGGTTGGCCCAGGAGTCATTGTTTTTATCCGGTATCGAATTAGCCGCTAAATTGTGGATCTTGTTTTATCTGCTCTTGAGCTTATTTTCCTTGCTCGACACCTTGCTGTACTTGACGCATCAATACCGCATCGCACGACATTGGCCTTTGCGCGGCGTCTTCCAAAGCATCAAGCTGATTGCATCCGGTTTTGCCTGCATCTTATTCGTTTCACTAGTCACCGACAAATCACCGGTGATTTTGCTCAGCAGCTTAGGCGCGATGACAGCGGTCCTGCTCTTGGTGTTCAAGGATTCATTATTGGGCTTGGCTGCCGGCATTCAACTGTCGGCGAATAAAATGTTGAGTGTCGGCGATTGGCTGGAAATGCCTAAATACGGTGCCGATGGGGATGTGATCGATATCGGCCTGACAACCGTCAAGGTGCAAAACTGGGATCAAACGATTACCACGGTACCGACCTACGCATTGATATCCGATTCGTTCAAAAACTGGCGCGGCATGCAAGAGTCCGGCGGCCGGCGCATCATGCGCAGTATTCGCATCGATGTCGGTAGCGTTGCCTTTTTATCCGAGGAAGATATCGTTCGTTTGCGAAAAACCAAGCTGCTGACCGACTATATCGAACGAAAACTAGCCGAAATCGATAAGGCCAATGCCGAGGCATGCGCGGATCTGTCTTGTCCGGTGAATGGCAGGAGACTGACTAATTTAGGCACGTTCCGCGCCTATTTGAATGCCTATCTCAAGGCGCATCCCGGTATTCATCAAGCGATGATTTTAATGGTACGCCAATTGGAACCCGATGCGCATGGCCTGCCGATTCAGATCTATGCGTTTAGCAACGATACGCGCTGGGTCAATTACGAAAGTATTCAAGCCGATATTTTCGACCATGTGTTGGCGGTCGTGCCGGAATTCGGCCTACGCGTCCATCAAATGCCGAGCGGCCAGGATTTGCAAGCGTTGTTGAGAAACTAATGATTACATAGGGTTAATGAATAACCCCGTTTTCTATTCAATATTTGCGAGCTAGGTAAATATATCTTACAGTAAAGATGTCTTACATCGGAAGATCGATATGTCTCAACTTGCAAAAATCAGCAGCAAAGGTCAAGTGACCATCCCCGCGGATGTCCGAAAAAAACTTCATCTTGAAGCTGGAGATACCGTCGTTTGGGAAACTAGCGAAGATGGCCGCGTCTGGGTGCGACGAATAAATCCTCTAGATGTAGAATATCTGAGCGCAGTGAGCGGCACTTTATCCGAATGGAGTAGCGTCGAGGATGATGAGGCTTATCGTGACTTATAACCGTTTCGACATAGTCAAAGTTCCCTTCCCGTTTACGGATCGTCAAGCTGTCAAACATAGACCCGCGTTAGTATTATCCGACGAAGCCCTGTTTAATTCGCGTATTGGTCACATTGTTATGGCCATGATTACCAGTGCCAAACATTCGGATTGGCCGCTCGATACATCCATACAAGACTTGGATTCCGCAGGATTAAAATCCGCATCCAAAATTCGTCTAAAGCTATTTACTTTGGATGATCGCTTAATTCTATGTCGTCTCGGCAAACTAAGTCAGATCGATCAAGCGAATTTTGAGAAAAATCTACAAAGTTTGCTAGGCGTATAACTATAACAAAGGGATAAAAAAGCCGGCAAATACTCAGTGGTATTGCCGATATAAGATGATGAGCGGCAACCTTAAGAGCGCTTCACTCAACCGCTAATGGCGTGATCCCATTTTCCCCGAATGGTTAAATTGCCGGATTTAGGCTTAATTGATTTCTCCTTGCCGGCGCGCCAATAGATGAATATAGCGCCCCATGTCGCGGTAAGTCGGCATTCGGCAGTAACGATATTCCAATTCGAATAATTCGGCCGGATCGCTGCCGTCTAAAGTGTCTTTGCTTACATAATCGTGAAACACGCGAATACCGGTATGCGCCGTAACGCTAAATCCCTGGCTTTGCAATCGCTCGATGACTTCGTTGGGATATTGAGGATTGGGCGGCGTTAGTTTTTTGCCTTTGCCGAGATAGGTATCGTCAAGCAAGTTTCTCCAGCGCCAATGGCCTTTCAAGGCATTGGTATAAACCATCGCATTACGGTTATAGAACAACAGCGACAAATAGCCGCCGGGCTTGACCTTCTCCATAACGATTTGCAAGGCCGGGAGCGGTTCGCCGAGCCATTCGATTACCGCATGAAATAAAACCAAATCGAATAGGGGAAGTTTGGCCGCAAGCGTTTGTAAGGGTTCATGATGAAATTCGGCGATCAGGCCGGCTTCGGAAAAATGCTGCCGCGCCCGCATCAACATCTTTTCCGACACGTCACATATCGTCAGATGATGGCCTTGTCCGGCGAGCCATTGGCTGATTTGCGCAAAACCGCACCCGGCATCCCATATCGACAGAGGTTCGGCAGCCCGGTAAAGCTCGTCAAGGTCTTCCTTCAGCAACTTGAGCCGCCAATCGCCTTTGGACGTACCGTAGACTTTTTGTTCGAATTTTTCGACAAACGGGTCGAAATTGCGGTCTTTCAGTGGTTTCATCGGGCAGGAGCTGCAAAGACGGTTAATTCGGTTCGATCAGCCGATAGCCGATCCCCGACTGGGTTTCGAGCAAGGACACATCGAACGGCTTGTCGATTTTTTTGCGCAATTTGTATAAATGGCTTCGGAGCGTGTCGCTATCCGGAATCAGTTCGCCCCAGAGCTCTTGCTCTAATTGCTCACGGGTCACCAGATTGGGCGATTCGCGCATCAAGATGCGCAGTATCCGCAAACACGTCGGCGACAATTGAATAATCCGGCCCTGACGCATGACCTGCATCGTGCTGGTATTAAACGTCAAGTCGTGAATTTGATAAACGGATTCATCCATTTCGCCTCGTTCGCGGCGAATCAAGGCATTGATGCGGGCTTCGAGCTCCGGCATTTCGAACGGCTTGACTAGATAATCATCGGCGCCGCGTTGAAATCCTTCCAGCTTGTCCTGCAATTGATCGCGGGCAGTCAACATTAATATCGGCGTCGACAAACGCGCGTCTTTGCGCAGTCTTCGGCAAATTTCCAGGCCGTCGATGCCGCCGGGCAGTGTGATATCGAGAATGATGGCATCATAGCGTTGCGTTGCGGCAAGATGTAGCGCACACAATCCGTCGTAGGCGTAATCCATTGTAAAGCCGCTGCTTTCAAGATAGGCCCCGACAGCTTGGGCCAGGTTTTTATGATCCTCAACCAGCAGTAATGAAGCGTTCCGAGGGCTCATCTGGTTTTGAGGATTAACTTGGGAAATATCCATATCGTGGGGAATTTGAAAGTCCGGCGGCGAACCCGCCGGACCTTTAAAAGTTTAAAGCCTTATTCTTCGACTTGTTGAATGCCGTCCAGATACCATCTAGGCTGCAGGCTATTTCTCGGCTTAACGAAATGCCAGACTTCGCGAACAGCTTGCTCCGGTCCGTAAATGTCTTCGCGCATTACGGTATCGAACAATACGGTCGCTTCTAAGTCGCTGCCGGATTCGCGAACATCGATCAGTTCGGCTTGAACGCTAATCACTTCGGTCCGGTTGTTATCAGTAGCAGCTTTGAGTTGATCCTGTATTTCGGCGAACACGCGATCGGTCGTCAAGCCTCTGATTTCGGCTAGATCGCGATCGTCCCAAGCGGCTTGCAAGGTTCTAAACGCATTTTCGGCACCGTTCAAAAAAGCGTGCTCATCGAAACCTTCCGGCAAGATCAGCTCGCGATTTTCGATAGCCGGCTCGAATCCGGAATCGGTATTGGCTTGAGAGCCTTTCTTAAATAATAAATCGGTATTGAACCCTCCATTGCCCACAGAAGCACGCAACGGTGCTTGAGCCTGAGGCGCTTCATAGTCGCTATAAGCAGAGGATGAACGCTGCTGAGGTTCATAGCTGTCGCGGCTATAGGCCGGTACCGGGCGCGCAGCATTTTTGGCGCGTGCGGCAAACAGTTTATAGAGTAAAAACGCGATGCCGCCGAATACTAAAATATCCATGAAATTGAAGTTTTCGAAGGCTCCGCCGAACAACATGGCTCCGAGCAACCCGCCCAAAGCCAGGCCTCCGAGCATGCCCATCAAGCCGCCGCGACTGGCTAGTTTTTGCTTGGCCGCTTGGTTTTGAGTTTGGGCTTGTTGCTGTTGACGTGTTGGTGCGGCTTTTGCCGGTGCTGCAGAACGTTGATAGGGTTTATTGAACGAGGATTTGCCGCCGAACGAGCCGCCTCCGCCTAACCGCTTGGCTTCGGCATCCGAGACGCTGCCCAATCCGAGGGACAGTCCGATGATCAAGGTTGTCACTATGCTAGTTAATTTATTCATGAGTAAGTTTTTGAGTTTTGTTGATTAAGGCTAAATAAATAATTGGGCTGTTCATTGTGTTACGCAGTCTTTCGCCCTATTGACTGCGAATTGAATATTACCGCTTAGGACACGGCAAGGATTGTTTGAGTTCCATCGATAGGTTCCGCGCAAGCAGTCAAGAACCCCGTCTTTCTTGATATGGAGTAAATTCAGCAAGATGGGGATAAAAATCATACTTGGCGGGTTGAATAACCCGCCCCCGCGCCTCAACCTTTGAGGTAACGGCGAATCAAAACTCCTTCACGACAAAGAAAGTAATGTCGCTTCCGCCCCGTTCATCATTCCTTAGGACGTTGAAATTATGGGTAACATCCACGACCAGCATTGACTCACCAAGAAAGCCAGTCGCAAGCCGTCCGCCCACCGCGCTATAAAACGTTTCTTTGCTCTTGAATTCGCCGCCGATATTGCGTACCGGATTCAACCAAGCCGCAGTTCCGTGCAAGCTCAAATAACTGAAAAAAATCGGTTCCCAACGGTATTCGGCATTACCGATCAAATAGTGTTCGGGATAATATTCCCATACCGAAGCGCCGGGGAGCACGGGCATGGCAGTCGAGGCAAAATCCCACCCCATTGGATTGACCCCGCCTCCGATGCGTTGCGCCGAAAATCGGTCCAGATTGGCGCCCGTACCGCCATGGACGGAGCCTAATAGCCGGTGTCTATCGCTATCGATAAACGGAACGCCGGTGGCGCCTAAAGCATAGGCGTCGAATCTCAAATGATCCCGAGAATCGCTAGCGAGGTATTGATTGCCGTCAAGTCCCCAGTCGCGCCAATTCACGCGGTGGCCGTAGACCAGGTTTCCGCCGGCGGCAAAACCTTCGTGAGCCAGCCACAATATATTCCGTTTTAGCCCATCGTATTTCACTTCCAGGCGTGATCCGAGCTCAACGGTATCGCGGGGCGCGAGTAGATTATCGGCGGCTTCGCTGCCTTTGCTGAAATATAAAAAACCCGGCTCGAAATACAGATTGGCCATGAAGATATTGTCGTTATAACCGGGATCGACTTGAGTTCGATAACCCAGACCGATATCCCATTGTAAACGCCCCCAATACATTTCTTCATCTAGCACTCTTCGCCCATCGACAACCTCGCTCATCGCGGTCGGCGGCGTAAAATTCCTGAATGCAAGTGCGTACTGAAAGTCGCCCCATTCGGGTAATTGCTCGCCGTAAAATAGATCGTTGTAAGCCCCGGCAATATTTGCATAAAACAATTTGCTTTGTTCAGGTTGTCTCCAAAAATACAGACTGCCTATTGGAAAGATGTCCCTATCGTCTGGTCCTGGCGTGTTGTATTGTAAACCGAGCATCCAGGCGTTAACGGATGTTCTATCACGCGGTTCGACGATAATTTCTTCGCCTAGAAATTCCGTTTTAAATCCTTCTCCAGCCAACGGGGTTTTATAATTTTCGGCATCCCGATCCAGATACGGAAGTTCTTGTTGAATATCGGCATCTGCCGTCAATGATTCATTTTGCTGCGCCAAAGTCGATTGATAAAAAAATAGCAAACCAAATAAAACGACAAATTGTGGGGCATATTTTCGAGCCATTGTATTGTTGTTAGCCATATCCTCTACTCCAAATTTAATTCAATCGTTCAGCATATAGGCGACTTGCGGTTTGGGCTTTTTTCACCGTCTTTAGGCAGATGATGCCGTCAATTGCCAGGAGTCAACCGGCACCGCCCTAATCGGATGAATCAAACTTTGCAAAAATCTCTCACGATACAGTCATATACAGGATTTACTTATAAAACACTTTTCACTGAATCCTAACCATAAATAGCCTTATAGCTGATATAAAGCGCACAGAATGTAACCGGGATGATTAAGATCATCGCCAAACCAATCGTGATGACAGATAGTACTGCAAAGAGTATCAAAAACAAATAAATCGTGATCATCGCCGAGATATGGCGTCCGCAATTGTAATAACTGCTTTTGATTGCATCGACCGGCTTACTATCACTAAACATGACTTGGGGCACCGAATACAACAACGCCGAAATAACCAAGATACCCAATGGCGCGGCTAGAATGAGCGCAGTAAACGGTCCGAGTATTACCGTTAATCCTGCTTCAGTAATTTCGAAGAATACCATTAACAAGCCGAGAATCAAGAGTGGTTTCAGCTTGGTCGAATCGATGAAACCTTGGAAAAAATGGCTGATTTTCATCTTTCGCTGCTCGTCGACTTCTCGAATTGCATACAAAAAACCGCCGTACATAACCGGAAAGATCAAACCATCTAAAATTTCACCGATTACCGGAAGTATTACTAACAGGACTTCCAGAAGAATCCAGATCACAGTGCCGAGAATCAGCATCAGCGGGTTTTTAGTAAATAGCTTCCAACCATCGACAAACCACTGCCGCCCGTCTTTCATTGTATAACCGGTATCTTCCATCGCGCTCTCCTGTATTATTATTTATTATTATCTATCGACATCTATTTTAATTCGATTCAATCAAACATACCTTTCGTGTACCTTTCGCGCTTCAAATTTCGGCAGTGCCTAATGAGGCACAGGTTAGGCTGTCTAAAAAGCTTTTTTAGCTAATTACTGTGTTCCCGCGTTTTAAACTCAAAAATATTTTTGAAGTTGTTGGTATGCATAGGTTTTTAAGTGCCAGGCGTAGGGTGCGCATCGCGCACCTGGTCGAGCTCTTGTCGGTTCGGCACCGTGGAAAGGTGTGCGATGCGCACCCTACGGCGCTCAAACTATCTTGGAATTTGCTGATGATCATAGGCTATAAAGCGCTAGTTATTTTCTCAAAATCCATAAAGCAGTCATTCTATCTGACATGAAAATCGGTAAATTTCGACACCCTAGGCACAAGGTGTTCGGTCGATTTTGCTTCTGTAAAATCGACATTCACCCAGCACCTAAACTCCTTGAAAAATTTAAGGCTGGGACTTTGACAGACCCCAACGTCGAACTTGGACCTCCGATGGGTATAAATTTTAACCGAAAGTTCATGAAAACAAAGGTCTTATGCTTCAGTATACCGACAACCCGGCATCGGTCCAAATTCGGCATACTCAGATAAACGAAAGATTTGTCTCGTATCAAATGTAGCCGTGCAAAAAATCGCCCTCGTGCTACTATGAGGCTTAAAAATATGGCTTCGGGAGCCCTCAACATGAAAGCGAATATCGGTTTAATCGGCCTGGCGGTCATGGGCCAGAATTTAGTTCTCAACATGAACGATCATGATTTTAAGGTAGCCGTCTACAACCGCACGGCCGAAAAAACCGACGAATTCCTCACGGGACCGGCCAAGGGCTCCCAAATCGTCGGAACTTACTCGCTCGAAGATCTCGTGGAGCAACTGGAAACACCGCGCATCGTGATGCTGATGGTTAAAGCCGGAACCGTGGTCGATCATTATATAGAGCAATTAGTGCCGTTGCTCGATGCCGGCGACATAATCATCGACGGCGGCAATTCGCTATTTACCGACACCGACCGGCGCACCAAAGCGCTAAATGAAAAAGGCTTGCTATATATCGGTACCGGCGTATCGGGCGGCGAGGAAGGGGCAAGGCACGGACCTTCGATCATGCCCGGCGGCCACCCGGACGCCTGGGGCCGAGTCAAACCGGTATTGCAGGCGATCAGCGCGAAAGTCAATGGTCAGCCTTGCTGTGAATGGGTCGGCGATGGCGGCGCAGGCCACTATGTTAAAATGATCCATAACGGCATCGAATACGGCGACATGCAAATCATTTGCGAAGCCTATCAGCTAATGTCCGAGGGGCTCGGTCTTTCAGCCGATGAGATTTCGGCGATTTTCGCCGAATGGAACGGCGCGGAACTCAGTTCCTATCTGATCGAAATCACGGCCAATATTCTCGCCTATAAGGACGAAGACGGTAGTCCTCTTCTCGACAAGATCCTCGACACCGCAGGCCAAAAAGGCACTGGTAAATGGACCGGCATCAATGCGCTTGACTTAGGCATTCCGCTGACGCTGATCGGCGAATCGGTCTTCGCGCGCTGTCTATCGGCTATGAAGGAAGAACGACTCAATGCCGCACAAAAGCTGCCCAAACCAGCCAATCGCTTCACAGGCGACCGGCAAAAAGCGATCGAAACCATTCGCAACGCTTTGTACGCATCGAAAATCATTTCTTACGCGCAGGGTTTCCGGCTCATGCGCGAAGCCGCGAAAGAATACGGCTGGTTGTTGAACTACGGCGAAATTGCGCTCATGTGGCGGGGGGGGTGCATCATTCGTAGCGCATTTTTGAACGACATCAAACAGGCTTATGACAATAATCCCGATTTGGAAAATTTGCTGCTGGCCGATTTCTTCGTCGATGCGATGCGGCAAGCCGAATCCGGCTGGCGCAAAGCGGTCGTCATGAGCATCGAACTGGGCATCCCGGCCCCAGCGTTTTCCAGTGCGCTAGCTTTTTACGACGGCTACCGAACGGCGCGCTTGCCCGCCAATCTATTACAAGCGCAACGCGATTATTTCGGCGCGCACAGTTACGAACGCACCGACCGTCCACGCGGCGAGTTTTTTCACACCGACTGGACCGGGCGCGGCGGTAAAACCGCATCGTCCACTTACAGCGTTTAAATTTTACGCATAACAAGAGTCGATTCTATGTCTGCTGAACCCTGTACCTACGTCATTTTCGGCGCAACCGGCAACCTGTCCCGAATCAAATTAATGCCGGCGCTCTATCATCTGGAACTCGAAAACAAACTGCCGGAAGGCAGTCGTATAGTCGGCATCGGCCGGCGTCCCTGGGACCAAAAAAAATGGCTCGAAGAAGTCCGAGAGATGATCGGCACGAAGGTCAGCGAAGGCATCGACGAGACCGTATTCGCCCGATTCAGCGAACGGCTTTCCTACCATCGCGGCAATCTCGATGATGCGGAATGCTATCAAGGACTGGCAGTCACCTTGAGCAAGAATGAGGACTTTCCGAAAAATATCGCATTTTATCTCGCAATCAGTCCCGAAGATTTCGGTAATGTGATCGAATACTTAAGCAAAGTCGATTTGTTAAATGAAGAATACGGCTGGAAACGCGTCATCATCGAAAAGCCTTTCGGTTACGACCTAGACAGTGCGCAATCGCTGCAAAAACGGATCGGCCGCTATTTGAGCGAAGAACAGATCTACCGGATCGATCATTATCTCGGAAAAGGCATGGTGCAGAACGTATTGGTATTCCGCTTCGCGAATGTCATGCTCGAACCGCTGTGGAACCGCAATTACATCGACCATGTTCAGATTACTCATGCCGAGGATATCGGTATCGACACGCGCGGCGGATATTACGACGGGGCCGGAGCATTGCGCGACATGCTGCAAAGCCATTTACTGCAATTGATGACGCTTGTCGCAATGGAGCCGCCCGCATCGATGGAAGCGGAATCCTTGCGCGACGAGAAGGTCAAGGTCTTAAAATCGATTCGCTCGATTCCCAAATCGGCGGTACACGCGCATGCCTATCGCGGCCAATATGCCAAAGGGACGATCGGCAAGGAAAAGGTCAAGGGTTATTTGGAGGAAGAGAATATTCCGCCCAATAGCATTACAGAAACCTATGCCGCCGTGAAATTATTCATCGATAACTGGCGCTGGCGGGGCGTGCCGTTTTATCTACAGACCGGTAAACGACTGGCCAAAGGGCAATCGGTCGTCTCGATTTGCTTTCGCCATCCGCCGCTGCAGTTTTTTCGCGATACGCATGTGCAGTGCATGAACCCGAATTGGGTACTGTTGAGCATTCAACCCGAAGAACGCATTCGCATGGAAATGACCGTCAAGGAACCGGGCCTTGAAATGCGCACACGCACCAGCAGCCTGGATGCCGGTTTTCGAAACAGCGATGAAAAAGCGATCGACGCCTATGAAGATTTATTGCTCGACGTCATGAAAGGCGACAGCTCGTTGTTCCTGCGCTTCGATGAAGTCGAATACGCTTGGCGCATCGTCGACCCGATTCTGCAAACGTGGGCCGTAGAGCGCGACTTCATCCCGACTTACCCGGCCGGCAGTTGGGGGCCCGCCGAAAGCCGCCGTTTGTTCGAAAAAGAAGATCAATTCTGGCGCACCTCATTGACCCCGGAGTGGTGCCAATAGCGCTCAAACCTTCTTTCGAAATGTCAGCCCCGAAGGAAAAAAACCTTTTTATCCTAGAAGAAGCATTTCACCATGAAGATCATGAAGGGAAGAGATTGAGCAGTGTAGGGTGCGCATCGCGCACCTAGGTCGGGACATCTTGTCGGTTAGCCATCGTGGAAAGGTGCGCGATGCGCACCCTTCGGCGCTTCGAGCTGCGCCAATCACTTTTTACTGCTCACTGCTCACTGCTCACAAAAGCATAAACGACTGGCAAGATTTACTATCCTGGCGTACAAGTTTTTTAAGCGCTTGATCCCAAGGCGTATATTGCTTAATCTGCCCACTATGATTCTTTTCCGTTCATGGCTTCTTTGGTTGGCGTTGCCGGCAAGTTTATTGGTGCTCTTAGCGCTTGGTATAACGCTATTGCTTGCCAATCTCGATCATCCAAGTTTTAAAGCCTGGCTCAACCGGCAATTGGCCTTGCCGCACGGCATCGCGATCGACTATCAAAATATGGATTTGGCACCGCTAAGCGGCCGCCTACAAATCGACGGTTTAAAAATCAGCGCGCCTGAAATTCATCGTCGCCATACACCGTTATTGCTAGACCTCGGCCACCTCAGCGCGCACTGGTCTTACCGGTCGCTACTCAGCCGTAAATTTACGTTGCGCGAGTTTAAAATAGATGAATTTGCAATCCATACGGTCATACAAGAAGAAGGCTTATCGACTCTGGATTTATTTCGTGACGATGCACCGGACGACCCTGAACAACCACTGTCCCATGCCTTGCAGTTGGCCGATCTGCCCATGGCGGTGTTGGTCGAGCATGCTCGATTCAACGGTTTAAGTCTCTCGCAAACCGAGCTGGACTCTCGCGGCGACTTGATCGGCCGGCAACGGCTCGACGGCATCGATATCAATGCGACCGCCGACTTGATTCCAGGCGATGTCTCGGCCCGCATTCAGATACACTCGTCCGAACGCACACAAGGCTTGCAATTAAGCGATTACCAAGTCGATGCTAAGCAAACCCGCAGCATGGATCTGATATTCACGTCGACTCTGACCATCGACGCCAGCCGCAGCGTTCGGGTACTCGTACAAAGCGATTTGCTCCGACAAACATTCGATAGCGGCTTGGCGGTAGGCGGCAAGATTATCGATATCGATGCCCAGGCCCTGTTCGATATCCAAGCGCACGACACCAAACTGACGTTAACAAAGCTGCGGCTGCTGGATACGGCGGCACACGCCGAACTGGTCGCGAACTGGCCGGATGACGCACCGCTGCCGCTGCTGCAAACCGGTTCCGGCAGCCTGCACGTCGACCCGCTGCTGACTGCCTGGCCTGCATTAATCCCGAATACCGACGTCGAAGCGATGCGCCTGAATTATCGCATCCAAGGCCTTGCCAGCAACGATCAAGCCATTAAATTCAGCGTCGACGGTGAAGTCGAATCGCTCAGGTCTCATCAAAACGGACAAAAACTCGATTTAAAGAATCTATCGTTGCAGCTGAACGGCACTATCGACTGGCCCGAACGAGCGGATTTTATAATCAGTCTTCCAGTCGGCAAAGTCACATACCGTGATGCAGACGCAAGCGATCTGGAATTGCAGCGCGCGTTACTGACCTTTAATGCCGAGAATTTCCCGATGCGCCTGGATCGACCTTTTTCCGCCGGCGGCGTATTGAATGTCTCGGCGCTAAAACTCAACCCTGAGCAAACACCGATCGGACAAACGGATTTGAAGTGGTCTTTGGATAATGTTGTAACGGACAAAGCACAAGCCTGGCCCGCGTATGCCGAATTAACGCTAATCGGTACCTTGGATGAATTAAAGCTCGATGCTAACGCTACGCTGCAGGATGCCAACCTGAATACCGCAATTACCGTGCAAACTGGCGCACTAGGCGCTTTACTTCGGAAGCTATCGGTGGATCGAGCACAATTGGCTAACGTAAACCTCGAAAAAACGGCCGCTCAAGCAC
>SLIO01000392.1 GCA_007135635.1 Methylomicrobium sp.
AGTCTTAGCTTTTCGTTCTGACGGTGTATGTTCAATTGGTAACAGCACAGACTCAGCAAGACAGGCTCGATTACAGTTTCACCGACCGGTTTGTTTTTATCCAGATTACCGACGAAATCGACGATTTCCTCGGCGACGCCCGGCGAGACGATCGTGGCACCCGATCGATCGACCGCTTCGATCGCGCGATCCCGTGACATCGGTTTCAATTGGAGCCAATTTTTCAGCAGCGACGGCACATCGCGTTCCCAATTTTTGAGGGCCGGCAAAAAATCCTCACGAAACGACAGCACCACACGGTATCGCTGCGACAACAAATCCAACTTATCGAACAGAGGCTTGTCGGGATAATCGGATGTGAATTGATCCGGTAGTTTGTTTTCTATCAGGTTGGCCAAGTCGCGGCATAAAACCCGAGGGTGAGGAAGGTGGGGATTGACATCGGCAAACACTTCCTCGAACTGATCGAAAACGAATACCGGCGTCAAAAGACGATTATCTTGGCTCCAGATTTCCAAATCGCGCCGATGCAGATAACACCACAAATTTTCGCCCGTCTCGAAAGCCGGATAATCAGCCATTGAAGTGTGCAAAACCTCCTGAAACCAATAAGCCGCCTGATCGATAAATGGCTTTATTGCAGCATTTGCGGCATCCAGGCGGATATAAACCGGCAAATAATAGCTCTTGCGCAATTTTGGAAACAATCCGGCCTGCAGCAACGAACTCTTACCCAAACCGGATTTACCGTATAGCACGGTCAACGGAGATAGCCCGATCAATCGCATCAGTTCGTCTTCTTCCGCCTCGCGGCCGAAAAAGAAATCCTTCGCCGTTTCATCATAGGTCGCCAACCCGGGCCACGGATTTTGCGCATCCAATTGCAAACCTTGTCGAACCGTCATCACCGTTCCTCCCTGCGCAACTCGCGTATCAGCTTCGTCAAGTGTTGACGCGTGCGCCCGTCGGCAATTCCGTTCGGCGCATGACCGAAATCGATCGTATCCGACCATTGTTTCGGCACCCTGGCATAGCCTTGCGGATTGTATTCGTTATCGAGAATAATAGGCACAACGAATTCGCGCCCGCTGATGCCTTTATTCCTATCGATCGCCGCGTTCCATTCGCGGTAAAAAAATTTCTCGTCGAACCGATCGGCCGCGTTTGAAATCAACGGCAAAAAATAACGACAATTGCGAATACCTTCATAAATCAGCTGCTGAAAGTCGCCGCCCGGCTCGATCGCGGTACGGTCGAACCAAATTTCGTTTTCCGCCAAGCCTTGCTCGCGCAAAGTTTGATAAAGCTTTTCCGCGGCAGGCAAATCGGTCGCGCGTGAATAACTGATGAAAAAAGCCACGCTCAGCGGATCGGGCGCTCGATTCCGGTTGTCGGTAGTGGATTGGTCGGGCGACGGCGTATTACGAGCCGTCCACCGGCTATGTAATTCATCGACAAAGGCTTGAGGCGAAATCTCGCCGATGAGCTCCGTTTCCCGGCTGAAGCCGCGTAAAAACGACGTCATTTCCTGGCGATTTTGCACGTCTTCGACCAACCATGCTCGAGTTTTCTTATCCGCGAGTCGAGTCTGATTCGTCAGTCTCAACAAAAAACGGCTGAACCAATCCGGAAAATTCGTTCCTATGAACAACAAACCCCGCTGCTGAAGTTCGCCCAGAAAACGTAGCGGAACATTGCTGCCGCGTGACAGCAGATTGTGTGCGTATTCCAGATGATCCTCATCGTGAATCGCAAAAACCGGCGTCGATTTGGCCTTACCGAATAGATACAACACATTGACTTCGCCGGTCCTTTTCAGCCAATCTGCGGCTAAATCGCCGGCCTCGCTGGTCGGCAGATTCGGCGAATGCACGATTTCATTGACCGCGGTGCGTTTGCGCAGGGCCCCCGCCAACAAGGCATCCGGCGTCAATGTGACCAGCAAGCGAAATGACGTAATCGCGGCCAATTTCTC
The DNA here is from genome assembly GCA_007135635.1 of Methylomicrobium sp. Classification (GTDB taxonomy): domain Bacteria; phylum Pseudomonadota; class Gammaproteobacteria; order Methylococcales; family Methylomonadaceae; genus Methylotuvimicrobium. The sequence continues at coordinate 1,976 of SLIO01000392.1, forward strand.
AATCGAAGCGGGAAGCTTGAAATCCGGCGCATCGGTCACTGCCTCTAAAGCTTCGGCAATATCACCATAAAGATCTTGAAGATTGGCATTCTGTTTAAGCACTGTGACCGCATCATGCAACTCCCGGTGCTGTGCCAATTGAACGGTTGCGGGATCGACGCGATAAAGCGCCAACAGCTTCGAGGCGACACGCTGCTGCAAAGTCGAATGTCCGTTTTGCCCCGACCAGGCAAGAAGTTGCGAGCCGATAACCGGCACCACCTGCCCTTCCTCGATCGCTTTCAACAATCGATTCCAGAAGCGTTCGTCGAGATGAGTCAATTTTTCAACCATACTGATTTCCTGCTTGAGTACCTTGTCATTTCCGGGTTTGCTCGATTGCCGCCCTGTAATCCGGATCATCTTGCGGAATCGACAAGCCGGTGCATAGCTCATAGAAATTAACATCTGGGTAGCCATTATTCGCTCAATGCCTTGCTGAACCTATCAAGGTCCGCAACTTGTAAGGTTCATCGGACCAGCTTCCGAAGACGCATCGTGAGGACTAAGATTTGTCAAACATTCCTAAAATGATTCGGATCTAGCCCGCTAGCTGAATTGCTTGGCACCGCAAGCCCATAGCAACTGTCGCAACAACTCCAAGTCTTTTTGAATGGCCTTGAAAAGTAAAAGCGCCATCAAAAACCCAGCCATACCGCCCAAACCGACGAGACCCAACAAAACATTAACCGATTGTGGTGACGAATGAAGTGAACCAAGAATGAATCCCAAAGAAATAACCAGCATCGGTAACGCGCCAGCCAATAACAGATACACCCATTTCCATAGCCCCACCTGAGCGAGCAATCTGACATCAAAATCCGAGACTGATCCCGGAACGACAAACGGACGATATAAGACATGAGTACAAAGCCAAGTAACCATCAAAAATGGATACGTGGACACCGCTAAACCCGAAATAGCCAAAGAAAAAATAAAAAAAACATAATCCCGAATTTCAAGCGCACCGATTAATATAGGATAAACGGGGCCGGCTACAATCCACATCGTTAAGCCAATCAATGCAATCGAACGGCCCAAATATAAACAACGCTTACGCAAATCGACCAAAGCGTCGATCGGAACGGGCAGGTCGTCCTCAAGACCCTTCAGTCCTTTCGTAATAGGCCTTACCAGATGCACAAAAATGACGATACCCAACATGAAAAAAACGGTATTCACCGATATCGCGAACATGCTAAAGATCATTTCGGCCTGCTCGATACCGCGTATTTGCATCGGATGCACGATCACATGCCAATTAAAAATATAATTGAACAATGCAGCAAGCATGTGCGGCATCAAACTGACAACCAGTAACAAAGCAATGGGATACTTCAGAACAAGTTGCTGCCAGCGATGATTCTCGGGACCGGAATCGAACAACTGCTGCGCTAATTGGTGAAGCGGTCGGGTGA
>SLIO01000336.1 GCA_007135635.1 Methylomicrobium sp.
CAACTGCTAACGCGAACATAGCCTTAATTTTTCTATAGCTTGATATTTAATGCGTGCAATTTACGGTATAAATGAGTCCGTTCCATGCCAATGATAGAAGCAAGTTTGGCGACGCTGCCGCCGGATTTTTCGAAATGGTATTCGAGATAGGCTTTTTCGAAGTGTTCCCGTGCTTCTTTTAATGGCAGATTATAGAACTCCGGAACCGACGATTTGCTGCCCGTTTGTTCGACCACGGAGCCCAATGCACTTTTGACTTCGTCGAGCTCCATATCGTCGCCGACGCCGAGAATCATCAGACGTTGAACCAGGTTTCTCAATTCTCTTACGTTGCCGGGCCAACTGTAATTTCTTAAATAATTCTGCGCCGCCATCGAAAATTTTCGGAAGGGTAGCTTTTCCTGATTCATGAATTGATCGACATAGAATCCGAGCAAAGCCGGAACGTCCTCGCTATGTTCGCGAAGCGGCGGAATATCCATTGTGACTTCGTTGAGTAAATAATACAAATCCCGACGGAAACGGCCGGCCTTGACTTCTTCTTCGAGCGAGACTCGGGTCGAGGTGACGATTCTGACGTCGACACTGACCGATTGGATGCCGCCGCTACGCAAAAAGGATCGCGATTCCAATGCGCTAAGCAGTCTCAATTGCGATTCTTTGTCCATGCCGGCGATTTCCGATAAAAACAGCGTTCCGCCATGCGCCTGTTCCAGCAAGCCCGGCATCGCTTTGCCGTTTTCTTCTTTACCGAAAAATTCGATCACCGAGTTTTCCGGCGAAAGGCTACCGACCGCGACGTCGATAAACGGCCGTTCCCTGCGTACGCTATTGCTATGAAGGTAACGAGCATAGAGTTCTTTGCCTACGCCGGCATCGCCGACGAATAGCACGCGGGTATCGTGTTGCGCGAGACGCTTTAGCTGTTCCTTGATGCGGGCAATCGTTGCGCTTTTTCCGACCGGCTCGAAATCCAAAGTTTGAAATGCCTTCGGAACGGGCAGTTCGACTTGTAGTTGGCGCGATTCGAGGGCGCGTTCGACGATCAACAATAACTTAGCCAAAGACAAAGGCTTTTCAAGGTAATCGTAAGCACCTAGGCGTGTTGCTTCGACGGCCGATTCGACTGAGCCGTGACCTGACATCATGACGACCGGAGAGGCAAAACCGCCTTCGGCGATCCATTCCTTGAGGAGCGTTATCCCATCGGTGTCGGGCATCCAGATATCCAATAGGATTAAGTCCGGATTTTTCTCGTTCTTTAATCGCCTAGCTTGGCCGGCGTTTTCAGCGGTACTGACTTCGTAGCCTTCATCTTCCAGGATTTCATGAACCAGTCGACGAATATCGGGTTCGTCGTCGACCACTAAGATGTGTGCTGCTTTTGCATTCATAATTAATTAGGTGATAGCGTTAGACGGCTGGGAGTTGGATCACGAAGCCAGCACCGGCTTTATAGCCTGTATCGATCCAAATAGCTCCTCCGTGTTCCTCGATAATTTTTTTGACGATAGCCAGTCCCAAACCGGTACCTTTTGCCTTGGTTGTGACATAAGGTTCGAATATTTTATCTAAATGCTCCTCTTTAATACCCGGACCGTCATCATGGAAAGCCATTTCGACGAACCTGGCATTATTTTTTATTCGGTTAGTGACTGTGATTTTTATGTTGCCGTTTTTTTCAGTGGCTTCTAGGGCGTTTTTTATCAGGTTGTGTAGAAGCTGTCGAATACTGATTCGATCACCGTTGATCATCATAATCTCTTCTTCGACCGAAGTGGTAAATTTTGCACCGCCCTGTGAGGCATAAAGGGTCAGAACTTCCTGTATTAGAGAGGGCAAGTTGATGTGCTCGGTTTGCTTTTTAGAGACTCTGGCATACTCGGAGAAATCGTCCACCATTTCTTTCATTGCTTCGACTTGCTGCACGATAGTTTCGGTGGATCGCTGTAATATCGCAAGCGATTTTGGCTGCAATTCATTGGCGAGTTTGTGTTGCAGACGTTCGGCCGAGAGCTGTATTGGTGTTAGCGGATTTTTGATTTCGTGAGCCAGGCGCCGGGCAACTTCCCCCCACGCGGCATTTTTTTGCGCTTGTATCAGATCGGTGACATCATCGAACACGACGACCGCCCCAATACTGCGTCCTTCGGGCGAGTAAAGCGGGGTTCCTCTGCATAACAGTTCTTGCAGGCCGTTGGGGCCCAGGAAAGCGATACGTTGTTCCCAGATATCCTCGGCATTTTCAAGCAAATGTTGAATTTTTTGTAAAGGGTCGGCTAAATCCGGATGCTCTTTTGACAAATCCGATAACGTTTTCCCGAAAAACCCGCTGACTTGCAGATGAAAGATACGGTAGGCGGCCTGGTTGGCCGTGCGGATTCTGAAATCCTTGTCAAAGCTGATCACTCCGGCCGTTAAGTTGGCGAGAATCGTTTCCAGATAAGCGCGTTGATCCTCCACTTCGATACCGGCCAGACGAGTTTCGTCGCGGGCTTTGGCGATGCGTTGGGCCATGTCGTTGAATGAGATAACCAGAAATCCCAAGTCGTCCTGGGCCAGTACCGGAAGCTGTTGGTCATAATGGCCCGCTGCGATAGCTTGCGTGCCTTTGACTAGTTCCTTGACCGGCGCAACGATGTTTCTGATGCTGATGAAAGCCACCCAAATCGCGGCCAATAGACTCATTAACAGCACTAACGATAAAGCCAAAGAGAAACTCAATTTCAACGAATTGCGCAGAAAATTCATTTCCTGATAGCGCACGAAGGCGAATTCGACCGAATCAGCTAAGTCCATGATTCTAAGCGGAACCGGATATAACGCTTGAAGATATTGAATGTCTTGGGCTTTGACAGTGACGATGACTTGTACTCGTAGCTGTTCTTCTTTGGTCGAGTCGATCACGACGTAATGATCGTTGCGGCGCAGTTCCAGCCAGGCGTGTTCGTCGGGGAGATGAGGAAGAATGTCTCCGGGATTGATACTGCTCGATGCGATGATGCGGCCTTGTCTGGAAAACAAGGTCATTTCCGCCGCGCCGGCTTGCTCGCGTAGCTTTTCCAGATCGTCCATTCGTTGCGTTTCGGACTTGGTTTCGTAGAGTTGGTCGACGAGTTGCTGAGTCTGCCGTAAATGCCAGCGCATCCGTTGGTCAAGGGAGGCTTGGCTGAGTTCGAGCGAGTCTTCCATCGCCCGGTCGATTTCGACATTAAACCAACTATCGATACCTTGATGTAAAAATTGCATCGAAAAGAAAAAAACGATGCCGGCGGGCGCTAGTGCCAATAGGACGAACAGCGAGACCATGCGTATCGTCAGCTTAGATCCTGCTTCGCGTTTTTTGAGCTGTTGGGTAAGCGAGACGATGTTGACGCCAATCAACCCCAACAAGACAATTGAACCCAGCGCATTGATGATCAGCAAC
>SLIO01000096.1 GCA_007135635.1 Methylomicrobium sp.
TAGCATAGGCAATGCGGCCGGTTTTAGTTTTTTTCCAAGCAAAAATCTTGGTGCGTTCGGCGATGGCGGCCTGGTTACGACAAATTCGGACGAAACCGCCGCTAAAGTCAAAATGCTGCGCAATCACGGCTCCGATGTGCGTTATTACCATGATGCGATCGGATACAACAGCCGGTTGGACGACATGCAGGCCGTGATTCTGCGTGTCAAATTGAAACGCATTGAACAATACAATCAAGGCCGTCGCCGCGCCGCGCACTTGTATTCGAGATTGATGGCCGATTTGCCGTTGACCGTGCCTTACGAAGACGGTTTGGGTGAACATGTTTACCATCAATACACATTATTATGTGATCGGCGCGATGACGTGCTTAAAGCCTTGCAAGATAAGCAAATCGGCTGCGCGATTTATTATCCGGTGCCATTGCACCGGCAAAATGTATTCAAAGAAGCCTATGCCGATGTGTCCCTGCCCGTGACCGAATCAGTGGCTGCGAACTGCATGGCTCTGCCGATTTGTCCGAACTTAATGGACGAAAACATCGAAACCATCGTCGGTGTGATTCGTTCCGTTCTGACGGCTTGATTAATCGCTGAGAGACTCGCTTTTGACAGCTATCCAGCCTTTTAAGATCATGTTCAGCGCCGGCGAATCGTCCGGCGACCGTCATGCCGCGCATATGTTTCTCGAACTGAAGAACCTGCATTCCGGCATCGAAGCGCTTGGCATGGGCGGGGCGGCGATGCGCGAAGCCGGGATCGATATTCGTTGCGATTCGTCGAATATCGGGGTAATCGGCGTCGTCGAGGTGCTCAAGCATTACCGCGAAATCCGGCAAGCGTTGAAGCAAATGCAACGTTTATTAGTCGACGAACGGCCCGATTTGTTGGTTTGCGTCGACTATAAGGAATTTAATTTCAAATTGGCCAAATTTGCAAAAAGTATCGGCGTTAAAGTCCTATTCTATGTGAGCCCCCAAGTGTGGGCTTGGCGTCCGGGGCGTGTTAAGCAATACGGTCGAGTGATCGATAGGATGGCGGTGATTTTTCCATTCGAAACAGCCTATTATGAAGCGGAGAACGTGCCGGTTCGTTACGTTGGGCACCCGTCGATCGATAAAGTGCATCCTCGCTACACGAAACATGAGGATTTAGAACGTTTCGGCCTTGACGGCGAGCGACCCGTCATTGGGTTGATGCCTGGCAGCAGAAAACAAGAAATTGAACGATTGCTGCCGGTGATGCTGGACGCGGCGGCGATTATGCTTTCTCATGTGCCCGGAACGCAATTCATTTTGCCGCAAGCACAAAGCGTCAGCGACGAACTGCTTTGGTCATATCTCGATCGTTCCGAGTTGGCAATTAAGGTTATTAAGAACGAAACCTACGATGCGGTTCAATGTTGTACGGCGATTATGACGAGCTCGGGAACCGCCACACTGGAAGTTGCGTTATTACAAGTACCGATGGTTATCGTCTACAAGCTATCCGAATTGACTTATTGGCTTGGAAGGCTCTTAGTGAAAACCCCTTTTATCGGTTTGCCCAATATCGTTGCGGGTAAGGCAGTAGTCAAAGAATTAATTCAGCACCAAGCGAGTGCAAGCCATATCGCCGAAGAAATCGTCAAGCTGCTGAGCGATCAATCTTATTATGATGCGGTAAAGTCCGATTTGATTGCGATTAAAAATACGCTAGGTAGCGGAGAAGGGTCGAAAAACATGGCGATTCTGGCGTTAGAAATGTTGACCGAAAAATAAGAAAGACCTGCCAGTTTAAGCTTCCGAACTTCATGGGTGTTAGTATTTCAGAGTAAATTAGTAGGATTTGCTTGTAACGTAGTACGCGATACACTATAAGAAAGTTTTGGTTTCCATAACTGCTGCGTTTAATTTGATAAAAGGTCAGGGGTAGAGGATATGAGTCATCTGTTCGACAAAATCAAACAAACGGTTTTTGCCCGGTTAAGCAATTATCGCGTTGACAAAGGTAATGAGTTATCCGAAGAGCCGGCTAAAACCGCTGCGGTAACGTGTCGCGCTGAGTCCAAGGCCTTGCATCCGGGTAGAAGACGTCTGAAGGAAAGCTATACTAGCCATTGGGATTTGGATTATTTGCCTAGAGAAGTAATGGATCAGTTGATCGAAAAGTCTCAACATAAGTCGGGTATTAACCCAGATTGAGTCACTTTGGGGTTGATGTCTGAAACGGGTTGGACGGAAGTATGAGCGGCAGCGTGGGTTCTGTTCGGCGAAAACAGCCTATAAAGGGCGTTAGTAGCAAAGGATTGTTATGCGTGTTTCAAGGACTGTTTTGAAGCATGATAGTCGTATGACTAAATCTAAGTCATATAAATTGAATGAGATACATTCGCTGTGCCAAATAAAATACGCTATGTCATAATAAGGCTTTTTTGCGATGGCTGTTTGCGGTTGACCGAAAGGTGATGACTTGCAATGCCGCTTCATTTAATGGCAAATACCGGATTGCGACCAAGAAACTTCGCCGAATTTTATGCAGCTTTGGCTTGCTACGAACTGGACATATTGGAGGGGTCATTTTGTTTTAACCTGTTGCATGTATAGTACTTTTGGAAAGAAACAGCGAATGCCTAACAGAAGACATTTTTGAGCAGGGTGTTTTTGAATAGAAACCAGTTAAATGAGGGCAATATAAATGGATGAGAACAAGAAAAAAGCGCTGGGCGCGGCGTTGATGCAGATTGAAAAGCAATTCGGCAAAGGTTCTGTGATGCGCATGGGTGATGTGGCCGCTTCTCGAGATATTCAGGTTGTATCGACCGGTTCTTTGTCCTTGGATATTGCCTTGGGCTGTGGCGGCTTACCGCGCGGACGTGTGGTTGAGATTTACGGGCCGGAGTCATCCGGTAAAACCACTTTGACCTTATCGGTTATCGCGCAAATGCAAAAACTAGGTGGCACTGCCGCCTTTGTTGATGCCGAGCATGCGCTTGATCCCGGCTATGCCGAAAAAATCGGGGTCAATGTCGACGATTTATTGGTTTCGCAACCCGATACCGGCGAGCAGGCGCTCGAGATTACCGACATGCTGGTCCGTTCGGGTGCGGTCGATATCGTTGTCGTCGACTCGGTCGCTGCGTTGACGCCGAAAGCTGAAATCGAAGGCGATATGGGCGATTCGCACATGGGTTTGCAGGCCCGGCTCATGTCACAAGCGCTTAGGAAATTGACAGCGAATATCAAGCGTTCGAATACCTTGGTGATATTCATCAATCAGATTCGCATGAAAATTGGAGTGATGTTCGGCAGTCCGGAAACGACGACCGGCGGCAATGCCTTGAAATTCTATGCTTCGGTACGTTTGGATATTCGACGCATCGGTTCGGTTAAAAAAGGCGACGAAGTGATCGGCAACGAGACCCGCGTCAAGGTCGTTAAAAACA
>SLIO01000290.1 GCA_007135635.1 Methylomicrobium sp.
AACGTAATGTCCGATCAATTGCTCGGCATCTTGCTGCGCCACTAAATTCATCTCGCCCAGTCGCTCTAAAACCTCGACTATGCGCCGGTTTTGCAAGGACTTTTCTTGACCGCCGCGTATTAATTGAAAGGCTTGTCCGATAAATTCGATTTCGCGTATTCCGCCGGGACCGAGTTTAATGTTGTCGAGCCTATCTTTGCGCTGCAACTCCTGGGTAATTTTGTATTTCAACGAACGCAGTTCCTCGAAAGCCCCGTAATCCAAGTACCGGCGATAGACGAATGCATGCAGCATTTTCATCAGTTGCGGACCGGTGTATTTATCACCGGCAACCTGACGAGCCTTGATCATCGCATAACGTTCCCATTCGCGCGCCTGGGTTAGATAATAATTTTCCAAGCCATCGAAGGTCATAATGACAGGACCGCTGTCGCCGAATGGTCTAAGCCTTATATCGGTTCTGAACACGAAACCGTCGGCGGTGGTTTCGTCCAGCACCTTGACTAACTTCCGGCAAATTTTGCTGAAAAATTCGCCGTAAGTGGTTTGTTTTCTATCGCTTAAAACCCCGTCTTCGGCGAACGCGAATATCAAATCGATATCGGATGAATAATTTAGTTCATAAGCACCCAACTTGCCCATGCCGAGCACCACCATTTGCTGGGCTTGACCGTTTGTAAGCATGGGCGTGCCGAATTTATCGCAGGCTTGCCGGTATAAAAAATCCAAGACAAAACGAATGCAGGCTTCGGCCAGCCATGTCAATTCATGCAAGGTCTCTTCGAGCGTCGCCCAACCGGCCAGATCGCGCCAGGCAATACGGACCATTTCCCGATTACGCAAGCGTCTCAACGACACCATCAATTCGGCCTCGTTCTCATCCGTCAACTTCGCCAGTTTTTCGGCATACTGCGTCTCGGTATACGACTTAAACAACTCGTCCGACTCGATCAAATCGAACAACATCTCGGGACGGCGAATGCAACTATCGGCAACGAAAAGGCTCGATACCCAAACCTTAACCCACGAGGCCATTAATGCTTCGGGATAATCGGAAGCAGAGTCCAAAAGCGCAACTTGTTCGTCCCATTGCTGCAGTTTTGCCTGCACGTTTTCAACAAGTTCTGCAGGTAGCGTTCGTAATTGAGAATGGAGTTGGTTGATTAAAGTCATAGATAATTGAAGAATTGAATAAGGCGGAGGCACAAGAACTTTTTATAATTATTACGCATCGAATTTCGGCGTCATTAGATACTGCCTAAATTTGAGTGCTATAGGTATATCAAGCCTAAAAAGGTACGCGATGCGGACCCTACGACTCACTTTGAATTGTTAAGCGCTTTCAAAAGAATTTGTTATTTTCAACCATTCAGGCATAGAGCTTAATTTTTTATCCCTACCCCTTTATGCAACAAATACAGACTGAATAGCGTGAGAAAAACGATGAAAACGCCTGTTATCGCAAAAGCGATTTGGATATCGACATCGGTTACGTCAATCAAGCCATAACGGAAAGCATTGATCATGTAGAGTATAGGATTACCCAGCGAGATCTTCTGCCAGATGTCGGGCAACATCGATACTGAATAAAACACGCCGCCGAGATAGCTTAACGGCGTCAACACGAAACTGGGAATAATTGCAATATCGTCGAAGCTCTCGGCAAACACCGCGTTGATGAAACCGGCCAACGCAAACAAAGTTGCGGTCAGCACGAATACGGCAACAGCAATCCAAGGATGCGCGACATCAATTTGAGTAAATAACAACGAAATCGCAGCAACTACCAAACCGACCATAATGCCTCTAACGATACCGCCGCAGACATAACCGGCCAAAATCACCCAATTAGGGACCGGCGCGACTAACAACTCCTCGATATGGCGCTGAAATTTAGTCGAATAAAACGACGATACGACGTTCGCGTAGGAATGGCTAATCACCGACATTAAAATAATGCCGGGCACGATGTACTCCATATAGCTGGCGCCACCAATCGTGCCGATGCGATCGCCGATTAATTTGCCGAAAATCAAAAAATACAATGCGGTGGTTACAGCCGGAGGCAAGAGTGTTTGCGGCCAGATTCGCGTAAACCGACGCACCTCTTTAAGCACGATGGTTTTGAATGCGATAGCACTGTTCATTGGGCGGTTCCTTGCTGTTTAGTCGAATCGATCAAATCCATAAACAATTGCTCGAGCCGATTCGATTTATTTTTGAGACTAGCGACCTGAATGTTTTGCTCGGACAGCAACGCAAACAATTTATTCAGACCCTCTTCCTTCGGGACTCCAACATCCAAGGAAAGATCGGACAGACGTTCGATTTGATAACCGGGTATCACCGGAACCGATTTTATCGGAGCAGCCAAATCCAACACGAAATGATTGATATGCAAACGAGCCAATAAACCGGCCATATCAGAATGCTCGACGATACGCCCATGATTAATAATTGCAATATTGCGGCACAGGCTTTCGGCTTCTTCAAGATAATGCGTAGTCAAAATGATCGTCGTGCCCTGCCGGTTGACCTCCTGCATCATCTCCCACATCGAACGCCTGATTTCGATATCGACGCCGGCGGTCGGTTCGTCCAAGACCAACAACTTTGGCGAATGCACCATGGCTCTGGCAATCATCAATCGTCGTTTCATGCCCCCTGACAGACGCCTTGAAACATCGTTGCGCTTATCCCATAGATCCATTTGTTTCAGACAAATTTCGGTGCGCCGGATCGCTTCTTGACGCGGCATGCCATAATAACCCGCCTGATTGAGTACAATGTGCTGCGGCGTTTCGAATTGATTAAAGTTGATCTCTTGCGGCACGATGCCGATACAGCTTTTCGCAAGATCGCGTTGTTTTCTTAAATCATAATCGAATATCGTTACATCCCCGCTAGTTGCGGTAACCAAAGAACTGATGATACCGATCGTGGTTGACTTACCTGCACCGTTCGGCCCAAGCAACGCAAAAAAGTCGCCAACTTGCACATCAAGATCGATGCCTTGCAGCGCTTGAAAACCGTTATTATAAATTTTGGTGAGATTACGAATGGATAGGGCATTCATCGGAAAAGTAAGACTTAACGCAAACCTTCAAATAAGTTAAATTAGACGCTTGAATCGTAATACGCGAATAATTTTATTGTTTATACTTCGCACGGTCATGTTTGCGGTTTTTATGGCAATGCTATTTTGTTCGGTAGCAAGGCTACGAAAACAGGCGCATAGCAAGCTATGTAACTGTTTTCGCAAAGCTTCCGCTCCTGTTCACGCCCCTTACCTACATCCATGTAGGTAACGCAGCTACCGGACAAAAGATCGCGTCAGCTTTCCAGCAAATGTGGCTGCGGGAAGTATAAACATTCCATTAGCCGTAACGCCCGGTGATGTAATCCTCGGTTTGTTTTTTC
>SLIO01000239.1 GCA_007135635.1 Methylomicrobium sp.
GTGCCGGAAAGTTCAGGTCGGGGTAAAAAAACAAGAAACAGATGAGCCTGCAGGGCGACTTGGCTGTAGGCGAGCAGGAAGATTTATCCATTGTGAATTGGTTGCGCAAGCGTATAACGGAATGGCGTAGCGGAGCCATAACCGGCATTCCGTATGATCGTGCATCGGCAGTGACCAAAGAGATATTGGCGTTTTATCTGTTATGCCTGCAAAATGGCGACAGGAACCGGGAAAACGACTGTCGTGGGGATGTTTCTGCATGGTTGATTTTGAACCGAGTGGCATCACCGACGGATGACCGGTTCTCCTACCGAAAAAACGGTGTGCCATCGACTTATATTCCGGATTTTATAGTTGAGTTGGATATTGGCCTAACCTTGATTATTGAAACTAAAGGCCAATACAATGACAACGCTGATATTAAGGCCAAGGCCGCTGAGCGTTGGGTTGATGCAGTCAATCAATCCGGTAATTTTGGGCTTTGGCAATATGTTGTGGTGAAAGATCCAGCCGAATTGTCCGCAATCTTGAATGATGTTTGTGTTTCTAAATGGGATACGCCCAATTTAGAGTTTGGAAATTAGGGTTTTAACGCCAAAATCATTTCTGTAAATGACCCCGGCAATATAGACGGGTAGGATAGACAATATTGGTTCGCGAATCTAGTTGAAATAAAATGATTTTTTTGAATCCTTTGATAGAATACGCGCCGATCATCTTTACGCCGTTATTGTTTTGAGTTAGATAGTCCGTTTGCGTTTTAAAACAGGTTCATTTAAAGCGTTCGGTGTAATGATTGAGTGATTTTGCCGGGTGTTTAATGTGGCAATTTTGTAGATGTCCTTTTGCTATTGAGATAGTTATTTTGATGAATACGCGCGTTTTTTTCGCTTTGTTGGTTGTGGGTTTTTTGGGTAGTGCACATGCTGTAACTTATTCCTGGCCGGAAGATCCTAACGATAATGTGGTTACCGAACATGCCGACGGTTTTCCTTTTACTCGCGCTAACCAGGATGAAACCCTGCTAGATATTGCAAGGCGATTTTCGTTGGGTCAGGTGGAAATTATGCGCCTGAATCAAGACGTGGACCGTTGGTCGGTCAAACAAGATGAGGTTGTGCGTTTGCCTAATCGTCGCGTACTACCCGATTCGCCGCATGAAGGCATTGTGCTTAATATCGCCGAATATCGCATGTATTATTATCCACCCGCTCAAGCGGGTATGCCGCGCACAGTAATGTCGTTTGCGCATGGCGTCGGGCGTCAGGATTGGCAGACACCGCTGGGCTTAACCAAAGTCGTCAAAAAAGTTAAAGACCCGTCTTGGTATCCCCCGGAGTCGATTCGCCGTGAACATGCGGCAATGGGTGATCCGTTGCCGACTGTTGTTCCGCCGGGACCGCATAATCCTCTGGGCGCTTATGCCTTGCATTTGGCGTTGAAGGGTGAGTATCGGATTCACGGTACCGATATCGATAAGATTTACGGTATCGGTATGCAAATTACTCATGGTTGTGTTCGCATGTATCCCGAAGATATCGAACAGTTATATCATTCGGTTTCAGTCGGTACGCCCGTGCGTATCGTGCAACAACAGATTAAAACGGGTTGGCTTGATAATCGATTATATATCGAGGCGCATCCGGATTTAGAGGGTGTTGAAACGACTTTCGAACAGCGTCTCGATACAGCAATGCAGCTCATTGCCAAAGCGAATAATGGGGTGATTCCTGAGTTGAATGAAGCAGTTTTGAAAAAAGCGCTTACCGTTCTCGATGGCGATCCTGTGCCGATTTTTGAACGTTTGCCGGATATGCCGGATTTTGAGGAGGAAATCGGTTTACGAGAAGCTGCGGTCGAATCAACTTATCGCTTGCAGTGATTTTTTGTTTTAGGTCTACAACACATGCCGTCTGCTCTTTTAGGGTTATAGGTCTTGTTTCACATCTTCTTTTAAGTTGGGCCAATGGCAGAAAGCGAAAACCCATATCATGAAAATGTTAACGATCGGGACCAATAAACACAAAACCCAAGCTTTGTGCAGACCGGCTTTTTCCATGATTTTAGTGCCTAGCCACATAACCAAAAGCACCATTAGTGCGATCATAAAAACTTCCATCATGAGCTCCTATAATTGGCTTTTTGATTAGGCCATGGCAATAAGGCCAATTGTAAAAAAATCAGCAGTAATCCGAATCCGGGTAAAAAAACCAGTAATGCCCAGGCAGGATGAAAGCCGGCTTTTCGGTAAATTAACATCACGGGAATGACAATCATTAGTGCAACAATGATGATGCGTCCCATTTCAGGAAATACGTACATTAGCGTCTCCTTTTCGATGCGGTCGAAGTTTAATGGCGATAGTACTCCTACTTTTCCGGTAATGAAAGCAACTCGGTGTGCCCGATTGTAAGAATTCAACTGCCTTGAATTTATATAATAAATGCAGAGGCCTGAACAATTACCATGGCGTCATTCACGTTAAGTATCGGCAGTCGCTAGGAGTCTTTTGAGAGCATTGATATACAAATCACCTTCGATTGCGCGGACTCTTTGGCCGAGCGATTCGACCGTGTCTCCGGATAAGACGGGGACTTCTTTTTGTAGAAGCAACGGCCCTTCGTCATAGGCATCGGTGACGAAATGTACCGTGGCACCTGAGGCGGTTTCCTCCGATTCGAGTACGGCGGCATGCACAAAATCCCCATACATGCCTCGACCGCCAAATTTCGGTAGCAGAGATGGATGGATGTTTAGTATTTTGCCGGAATAGGCCGATAACGTTTGCGGCCCGATTTTTTTCATGTAGCCGGATAAAACGATCAATTCGGTGCCGGCGGACTGTAAAGCATTTTTGATGGCTTGGTCTTCGTTCTCGGAATGCGTTTTACTGCTTATATGGAAGACTTCGATGCCATGTGCCAAGCACCAGGCATAAATTGCCGAATCTTTGTTGTTCGTGATTACTATGCCGATCTCAAAACCGGGCAATTCGCCGTGCTCGATCGTTCCGATGATTTTCCGTGCGGAGCTGCCGCCGTGTGAAGCTAAAAAGCTTATTTTCATAGATGTGATGATTTAACTAATGATTCGTAGGGCGCGCACCGCTAATTTTTTTAAGGCTTTCAACTGCTCTTTTTAGGTTTATGGCTTTATTCGTCATATCGATATGGGTTGTCGATATCCTGGTTGCATGGATGTGAAGCTAAGTAACTGTCTAAAAACTATCTCCCGATTTTATCGGGTCCATTAGGATAAACTTCGGAAAAAATAATGAATCTTAGCGAATTCGACCTCGATACCGTTTGTTGTTACTTAGCGCACCTTGCTCTGATATCGCGATCTGGGGATCGCTCCCACAGAGCACCCGACGCTTTTGTGGGAGCGACGCCTTCGTCGCGATTTCGAGGCCGA
>SLIO01000066.1 GCA_007135635.1 Methylomicrobium sp.
AATTCGTCGCCGACATGATGGCCTAGCGAGTCATTCAGAAATTTAAAATGGTCCAGGTCCATGAATATCACCGCGCCGAATTGGCCATGTCGTTCAGCGATAGCAATTTCTTTTTCGAGACGGTTGATTAATAAGCGTCGATTCGGCAAGTTGGTTAAGGGATCGTAGAAGGCCAGATTGTGGATACGTGATTCATTTTCTTTTTTTTCGGTGATATCGGAAAAAATTGATACAAAATGGGTAATTTCGCCGGCTTCATTTTTAACGGCAGTAATAGTCTGCCATTCCGGATAGACTTCTCCAGTCTTTCTCCGATTCCAGATCTCGCCTTCATACTGTCCTAGGCTAGCTAATTGCTTCCAAAACTCATCGAAACAATCACGGTTATAGTGTCTGGAGCTTAAAACCGAGGGAACTTTACCAATGACTTCCTCGCTGGAATAACCGGTGATTTCAGTGTACGCGTTATTGACCCTTAAAATTCTGCCTTTTTTATCGGTAATCATAATCCCTTCTTGGGTTTCGAAAGCGGTTGCGGCTAAGCGTAATTGTTCTTCGCTGAGTCGCAGTTTTCGATTGCTTTGATTAAGATCATAAGTGCGTTTTTCGACTTCGACCATGATTAACTCGGTTTGTCCGGAGATAATCAAAAAACCGATACCCATTAAACTGGTCAACAACATACCGCCGGCCAAAATACCCCAAACCGGCCAGGAATAATAATTTCCGAGAAACCCCGGTTCGGGCGAAACTTGAATGAACCAAGATTGCCCTCCAATATTGAGCGGCTTTAACGTGGTGATGGCAAACGGATCCGGAAGGGTGCGCTTAGGCTCTAACGGAAACAACCATTGCTGTTCTCCCTCGGATGTTTTTTTGAAAAGCCGAATGTCGATAAATTCGATCTTTTTTCGAAGTAAGGCGTCTTCAATAAAACGATCGATATCGAACGCCTCAATGACATAACCCTTCAAGGTCTGTTCTGCCTCGAAAAAAGGCGTATAAATAAAAAACTGCCTGGAACTGTTTTCAAATGACAATATTTTAGAGCTTCGAACGTTTATTGCTTGAGGTTCTAGCGCTAAAACGATCTCTTGATGACGCTTTTCTGAAATGGGATTAGTATTATCGAAATGTTTTTTAGTCGAATACTTGATCGTCCATGCGGTTTGGTCTTGACTTGTTTTTGAAGCCTCTAGCCATTCAAAATAGGGAACGCCCGGATAAGTGTCGAACACCCATTCCGAAAAAATTTGTAACGATCGATAGTCAATCGTATCGCTCGAACCGATTAATGAGTGGTAAAGCGACAAAGTATTTGCATGGGCTTTGTAATTATCTTCTAGAGCGTATTGTATGGCTTCCGCTTTGCTTTCGATTATTTCCCGTAGCCGCAATCCTTCTCGTTGATGAGCCAATAAGTAGGAAACGGCAACTAGGGCTAACCCTAATATTAAGACGGCGCATAACGGTGACCAGCGTTTCGTACGGCTTTGCAAGGATGGATCGAAGATCGTTAAAAATAACGGAGTGAAAACTACGATACCGATGCAGTCGCCAAGCCACCAGGTTGAAAATCCGAATCCGAAATCCGATTCGACGATGACACCGGTTTCAACCAATGCATAAACGCTTAATAATGCCGGTATCAATGTGGCAACCGGGCCGGATAACAGAAAAAACAGCATGATTTCTTTGGCGGAAATCAAAGGGTTCGGGTAGCCTACGATTTTTTTAACTAAGAAGGCTCCGGTCCAAGCCCTAAGCACACTGTTGACCGGTGAGCTGAGAAAAATTAAGAGCTGGCCAGGGGATTGCCATAACGTCATGAAATCGTAGACTTCATAATGGATAGCTAATTCAGCCAAAAATATAGCTGGTAAAACTTTGTTTCCCCATAGCAATGTTGCCGCAAAGCCGATGCCTGCGGGTGGCCAAATTGCCGTCGCGTGACTAGGCGGCAAGGAGAGCGGTAAAGCCAGCTGTCCCGCAAAATAAAACAGCAAAACCGTTAATACAGTCTGACTCAAAGCCGAATTAACGGCGGTTTTATGATTCAAGGTAGGTCGTCCTTCACTTTATTATTGTTCGATTGCCGGCAATTCGCTCATGCTGAATGATATCAGAAAACGATGTGATGACTTTGGCGGTGTTTATACTTCGTGCGGCCACATTTGCGGCTTTCTGACACGCTCTTTTGTTCGATAGCGGCGTTACCTACATGGATGTAGGTAAGGGGCGTGAGCAGGAGCGGAAGCTTTGCGAAAACAGTTACATAGCTTGCTATGCGACTGTTTTCGCGCCTTGCTCTCGAACAAAATAGCCTTGTCATAAAATCCGCAAACATGACCGCGCGAATTATAATCGGTAAAATGAGCGTTTTAACATTTGAAACATAGACAATGCGAACCTCTCAATTTCCTCTCAATACCGTCAAAGAAACGCCTTCGGATGCCGAAATCGCCAGTCATAAACTCATGATTCGAGCAGGCTTAATCCGCAAATTAGCCGCCGGTCTTTATACCTGGTTGCCGCTAGGGCTCAGAGTCATGCGGAAAGTCGAAAAGATTACTCGCGAGGAGATGGATAAAGCCGGCGCATTAGAAGTATTGATGCCAGCCTTGCAACCGGCTGAGTTGTGGCAGGAGACCGGTCGTTGGGAACAGTATGGCCCCGAATTGGCTCGCTTACAAGACCGCCATCAACGCGATTTTTGTCTTGGCCCCACGCATGAGGAAATCATTACCGATTTGGCAAGGCATGAGATCAAAAGTTATAAGCAGTTGCCGATTACTTATTATCAAATCCAAACCAAATTCCGTGACGAAATCCGTCCTCGTTTTGGCGTGATGCGTTCACGCGAATTCATCATGAAAGACGCTTATTCCTTTCATTTGGATCAAGAGTCCCTTCAGGAAACCTATCAACTTATGTACCAGACTTACAGCAATATATTCAGCCGCTTCGGCTTGCAGTATAGGGCTGTGATTGCGGATTCGGGATCAATTGGCGGTGCAGTTTCTCACGAGTTTCATGTGCTCGCTGAATCCGGCGAGGATGCCATCGCATTTTCGACCGATAGCGATTATGCGGCCAACATCGAAAAAGCGGAGGCATTAATGCCCGTTGGCGATAGAGCATCGGCCACAGAAATACTTACGCTAGTTGATACCCCGGATCAACATTCGATCGACGAAGTCAGTGCGTTTTTCGGTATTGCTAAATCCCGCTGTTTGAAAACCTTGATCGTCAAAGGTGAAGAAGATGAGTTAATCGCTTTGTTATTGCGAGGCGATCATGAATTGAATGCAATCAAGACGGAAAAAATTTCCGGTATCACAGCTCCCTTGCAATTAGCCGACGAAGAGCAAGTGTTGTCCGTTTGCAATGCAAAACCCGGCTCGGT
>SLIO01000035.1 GCA_007135635.1 Methylomicrobium sp.
ATCATCTTTAGTTCTCGAAATCAGCGTCAAACGGGACACCGAACTGATACTGGGCAAGGCTTCACCGCGAAAACCCATGGTCGAAACCTGTTCCAAATCGTTGAGCGTCGCGATTTTACTGGTCGCATGTCGGGATAAAGCCAACGGCAAATCATCTTTATCGATACCGCAGCCATCGTCGCTGATTTTGATCTGACGCATGCCACCTTGCTCGATTTCGATCGAAACAAACTTAGCCCCGGCATCAAAACAATTTTCGACCAACTCCTTAACGACCGAAGAAGGCCTTTCGACAACCTCGCCGGCGGCGATTTGGTTGACAAGCTGGGTTGGAAGAGAATGAATACGCATTGAACGGCCTAAAACCAAATCGGCTATTTTAGCCGATCGATCAAAGCCATGTCAGTTTGAATTGCACCCGGTTAATAGCAATAGCGGAACTCCATTCATCTTTCATTTTTCACCTAAAAATCACCCATCAACCGGAATACTCAACACTTGACCTATCCTAACCTGATTATCATTCATGGCATTGGTCGTTTTAATTTTCTGCATGCTGACGCCATATTGCTGCGCTATGCCTGATAAGGTTTCTCCGCTGCTGATGACGTGCTGCCGACCTTGTTCGGCAATGTAGGTTCCGGCTGGGGCCGATTGCTGAAAGTAACTGTCGATGCCATTGAAAATGGCTCGAGCCATTTTGTCCTGATGAGCGACACTGCGCAATTTACTTTCTTCATCAGGATTCGAAATAAACGCAGTCTCAACCAATATCGCCGGGACATCAGGCGATTTAAGCACTAAAAACCCGGCTTTTTGTACTGACCGCGAATGCAGATGACCGATTTGTTTTAGACTGCCGAGTACCTTTGTCGCAGCATTTTGACTCGCTTCTTGCGTGGCGGTCATCGATAAATCCAGTAAAACTGAAGCCAATACATCATCCTTGTCGACCAGACTCACACCGCTGACCAAATCAGCGGAGTTCTCATGATTGGCCAACCAACGGGCCATTTCAGTGGTCGCACCTTTATTGGATAAGGTAAATACCGACGCACCTTTCACACTTGGGTTATCGTAGGCATCGGCATGAATCGACACGAATAAATCGGCTTTTGACTCTCGAGCGATCTTCATGCGTTTTTTAAGATCGATGAAATAATCACCCTGACGAACCATCACTGCTCTCATTCCTGACTTTCTATCGATCAATGCTGCCAATTTTTTTGCGATCGCAAAAGTCACATCTTTTTCGTGAGTGCCATGAGGGCCTTTGGCACCAGGATCTTGACCGCCGTGTCCGGCATCGATCGCTATCACAACATCTCTATTGCGTTGCGGCTCTTTTTTAACCGGCTTTTTCACCACCGGCTTATAGGCGACTGCTACCGCTTCGGGATTCGGGGAAGGCTTTTTAGCAGGCTTAGGCGAAGGATTTAGTTTTGGCACCAAAGGATGCGATGAAACCGAGTGAGTGACAGGAGGTTTAGCTGCATGCGTATCTTGCTTCGGAAATAAATCGATCATCAATTGATAGCTACCGGCCTGATTAGCCGGAACCTTCAAACTCTTGACTATGCCGTTTTTTTTCAGATCGATGACAACCCGTAAGTCTTTGTCGTTGCGCGCTGCGCTTCGCACTTTCTTAAATATCGGATGATTGGAAGGCGGTTGATCCAAAGTTCCCTTTAAGCTGGCATTACTGATGTCAACAACCAAACGAGGCGGATTATCCAACTGAAAAACTTTGTGTGAAATTGGAGCCGACAAACCGAATATCAACCGGGAATGATCAGAAGCGATTTGATGTTGCAAAGAATTGACCGCTACTTGCTGCGCAAGTACCGAGCCTGCCCATAACTGCAACACCGAAATGAATAAGACTTTGATTAAACTACACATGACCCAACCCAAGCTACTATATTATTGACGGAGATTCCGCCCTTGAATGATTTCCACTGAATTTCGCGTCTTAACTTCGATAACCATTAAGTTCAATTAAAATTAATAGAAAATGTTCGGCTATTCAAATACTTATTGCCCCCATAACTCGTCAAAATGCAATGGATGATGTACTAGTTATAAAATTGTTTAAAGTATAGCAGTATGTCTTTGTTTTATCACGCTAGATAAAAAGTTTTTTTAAGCTTAAATTGCTTGTATCCACTTTTAGGCTTCGCTCTTGCCCGACAACACTTAGCGTTAAGACTAAATCAGGCTCCGGCAGAAAACCCTCACCCATTTCCGGCCACTCGATTAAACAAACCGCATCTTGAGCCAAATAATCATCAATTCCGATCCACTCCAACTCTTCCGGGTCAGATAGACGATACAAATCGAAATGAATAATTGCCCGACTACCCGACATATATTCCTCTACGATCGTATAAGTCGGACTTTTAACCGCTCCCTGATGTCCCAACGCTCTCAACAAACCTCGAACCAGAGTGGTCTTCCCGGCACCTAATTGGCCTTTTAAAAAAATCAGACATTTTTGCGGCAACTGCCGCGACAATTCGGCACCGAACGCTTCGGTAGCCTCGGCATTTATCAGTTTTATTAGCATTAATTAACCAAGCGCCTCAAGTAGGGCATCAAATCGGTCGCTAAAAGGCCACGCTCACCGCCATCGGCAGCGGCCGCATCGGCAGCCAAACCATGAATGTAAACACCTTGTTCGGCGCTTTCCCATTTGCTGAATCCTTGAGCCAACAGTCCGGCAATTACCCCGGTCAGCACATCCCCCATGCCGCCGGTTGCCATACCCGGGTTACCGACATCGGCAACCGCGATACGATTGTGGTACGCAATCAAAGTACCAGCACCTTTCAATACACAAATGCCGCCATATTGCCGCTTGATCGTCTCTACCGCAGAGAATCGATCGTGCTCGATTTCGGATACTGTGCATTTTAACAAACGAGAGGCCTCGCCAGGATGCGGCGTCAATACGAAATGCTCACTGTATTGACCGGAATCCGCCAGCCAGTTCAAGCCATCAGCATCGACCACCATCGGCTTAGCGGCCCGAATCGCGACATCGAATAAATTTTTCGACCAATCGCTTCGCCCCAATCCCGGACCCAAGACAAGAATATCGGCCCTATCGATTAATTCCTCGATTTGCTCAGGCTCCATTACTCCTCGACACATCAACTCCGGCCGCGCGCTATTGATCAATACGGCATGCTCAGGACGAGTCAACACGGTAACGAGCCCGGCCCCGACCCGCAACGCGGCTTCGCCGGCCATGCGAATCGCCCCAGAATAACCTAGATCACCGCCGATGACGAAGACATGACCATAATGACCTTTATGCGCACAACGAATTCTTCGCGGAGGTTGCCGATAACGAATCCGGTGCGCCGTACACTCGACCTTTTTAAAAACTTCGTTAGGTA
>SLIO01000114.1 GCA_007135635.1 Methylomicrobium sp.
AATCCGCTCATCCTTCGACAGGGCTCTCCTGAGCGTAGCCGAAGGGCTCAGGACGAACGGATTGACTTTGAGCAGCGTTCTTGTCCTTTTGTTGCTTACCCACTGAATTTCACATAGAGCCCGGAAATTGAACAATGCAATGAATCACAATAAAAATTTAGGAACAGGTGACATGAATAACGACCCAGATAAAAAACGCGAAATGAATGAACAGGCCAAAAACGAGCCTTTAGATAAGGACGTCGAGTTATCAAACCCAGTTCCCGAAGTTGGCGGCGCGCCAGGTCCCGAGCCGACCCGATATGGCGATTGGGAAAAGAAAGGCCGGTGTATCGATTTTTGACCTGGAAAATTCATCATGCTAAGGGTAGTATGTGGTTTTAAATAACAGCAGGCGGCGGTTATGACCAGTAACAACAGACCACTTTCTCCTCATCTACAAGTCTACCGATTGCCCTTGACGGGCCTCATTTCCATTACGCATCGCATGACCGGCGTCATGCTTTCTTTAGGCTTGATCCTATTTTTATGCATGCTTTATGCGATTGCCGGTGGCGCCGAAACCTACGCAGGAATGCAGGCGATGACCGATTCGATTTTGCTGCAAATCTTGTTTTGGGGCTTCATGTATGCCTTGTTTTTTCATTTATGTCATGGCGTTCGTCATCTCATTTGGGATGCCGGTTGCAGTTTCGCCAACGAAACATTGAATCGTTATGCGCTAATCGAACTCTTCATTTCCCTGGTTTTGACAATAGCCACCCTTGTATTTTTCTTTCTTTAGGAGTTAATCATGGACTATCGATCTCCGATTTCGAAAGCGCGCGGCTTGGGTTCTGCAAAATCCGGCACTGAACATTGGTGGATGCAACGTGTTACCGCCGCGGCTTTAATCCCTTTGTCGTATTGGTTGATCATGTTGCTTAAGCTGGCTACCACAGCGACCTATCAGGAAACGATTGCCTGGTTGTCGGCGCCACTGAATACGGTTTTTATCGCGTTATGGATTTTGGCGGTATGCTTTCATGCGGCGTTAGGTGTGCAAGTCGTCATCGAGGATTACGTTTCCGCCGAAGGCATAAAAATCATTGCGGTTTGGACTTGCCATCTATTTTTTACGGCAATTGCTGTCGCGGCATTGTTCGCTATTTTACAAATATCTTTAGCAGGCTAAACATGACGGGAAGTTATAAGATTATCGAACACAGTTACGACGTGGTGGTGGTCGGCGCAGGAGGGGCGGGATTGCGAGCGACTTTCGGGATGGTCGAAAAAGGCTTGAAAACTGCGTGTATTTCGAAAGTATTTCCAACCCGTAGCCACACCGTTGCAGCCCAAGGTGGTATCAGCGCCGCGCTGGGCAACATGGGTGAGGACAATTGGCGCTTTCATATGTACGACACGGTCAAAGGCTCGGATTGGCTAGGCGATCAGGATGCAATCGAATATATGTGCCGCGAAGCGATACCGGCAGTGATCGAGTTGGAGCATTACGGCGTGCCGTTTTCCAGAACGCCGGAAGGCAAGATCTATCAACGGGCGTTCGGCGGAATGACCACGCATTTCGGCAAGGGGCAGGCGCAACGCACATGCGCGGCGGCGGACTTGACCGGTCATGCGATTTTGCATACCTTGTATCAGCAGTCTTTGAAGCATAATGCCGAATTTTTCGTCGAATATATCGCGCTCGATTTGATCATGGAAGGCGAGGAGTGCCGCGGCGTATTGGCTTGGTGTTTGGATGACGGTTCGTTGCATCTTTTCAAGGGACACATGACGGTGCTGGCAACCGGCGGTTACGGGCGCAGTTATTTTTCCTGCACGTCGGCGCATACCGTGACCGGCGACGGAAATGCGATGGTGCTGCGGGCCGGTTTGGCATTGCAGGATATGGAGTTTGTTCAGTTTCATCCGACCGGTATTTACGGTTCGGGCTGTTTGATTACCGAAGGCGTTCGCGGGGAGGGCGGTTATCTAACCAATTCCGAAGGCGAGCGCTTTATGGAGCGTTATGCGCCGTCGGCTAAAGATTTAGCATCCCGCGATGTCGTCAGCCGCGCGATGACGGTCGAAATCAACGAAGGCCGCGGTGTCGGCCCACTCAAGGATCATGTGTATTTACACATCGAACATTTGGATCCGGCGATCATTCACGAACGTCTGCCGGGAATCGCCGAGACGTCACGAATATTTGCCGGCGTCGATGTCACCAAGGAACCGATTCCGGTCTTGCCGACCGTGCATTACAACATGGGCGGTATTCCGACCAATTACAAAGCCGAAGTCGTCACGTTGAAAGACGGTGATCCCGACAAAGTGATACCGGGTTTGATGGCGATCGGCGAAGCGGCTTGCGTGTCGGTGCATGGTGCCAATCGTTTGGGTTCCAATTCGCTGCTCGATTTGGTTGTGTTCGGGCGTTCGGCGGCAATTCGCTGTGCGGAGCTGATCAAACCGGGAACACCGCAAAAGCCGCTCGGGAATGACGCTTGCGACAAGGCCTTAGAACGTTTCGATAAATTGCGTAATGCCAACGGCAGCCGAACGACGTCCGAGATCCGTCTCGACATGCAGCGAGTGATGCAAAGCAAGGCGGCCGTGTTTCGGACCGGATCGACATTGACGGAAGGTCTATCTCAGCTCAAAGCCATCCGAGAAACATTTGCCGATGTCAGCGTGGCTGATAAATCGATGATCTGGAATACCGATCTGGTCGAAACCTTAGAATTGGATAATTTGATGAGTCAGGCAGTCGTGACAATGGCGGCGGCCGGGAATCGAACCGAAAGTCGGGGAGGGCACGCCCGTGAGGATTTCAGTCAGCGCGACGACGCAAATTGGCTGAAACATAGTTTGCTTTGGTTAAACGATAATGAAGTCAAAATCGACTATCGGCCGGTGCATTTATATACCTTGACCGATGAAGTTGAAGCTATTCCGCCGAAAGAGAGGGTTTACTGATGGTTGAGTTTACACTGCCGAAAAATTCCAAGTTGACCCGGGGCAAATTTTTCAAGGCTCCCGACGGCGCAACGAATGTCAGGCGATTCGAGGTGTATCGCTGGGACCCCGATTCGGGTGAAAATCCGCGCATCGACGCTTATGACGTCGATGTCGGCAGCTGCGGCCCGATGGTACTCGATGCCATTATCAAGATTAAAAACGAGATCGACAGCACCTTGACGTTCCGGCGCTCGTGCCGCGAAGGGGTTTGCGGGTCTTGTGCGATGAATGTCAACGGTAAAAATACCTTGGTTTGTACCAAGGCGATCGATGAATACAAAGGCACAATCAAGATTTTTCCGTTGCCGCATATGGCAGTGGTCAAAGACTTAGTTCCCGATATGACGCATTTTTATGCGCAATATGCCTCGATCAAACCCTGGATGGCCACGCAAAC